>JAFAJU010000354.1 GCA_019236035.1 Verrucomicrobiota bacterium
GCTCGCGAACTAAAGTTTCCACTGCCAATGGCAGCCCTGGCCCATCAGCTTTTCTTAGCAGCAGCTTCTACGGGTTTAGGTAATCAGGATGACTCTTCGGTTGTAAAGCTATTCGAAGACGTCAGCGGCACCTCCGTCGCACGGAACCGGTAACGATTGGTCGGGACGCGCTTCGTCGCGTCCTAGTAACACGGGCGTCTCGCCCGTGATCCTCAGCGGCCCACGGGCGGGACGCCCATGCTACAATCACCCTCGGAACCGATGCGACTTTTTGCCAAGCGCGCTTTGCACCATGATTAGTTCGCCGACGTTCTCGGCGGTGAACAACCCGACGAGTTGGCCGGCGTTGTCTACGACCGGCAGGGCCGGCGCACCCGCTTCCCGGATCACCACAAAAGCCCGGTCCAGGCTCATTTGCGGAACCAGCGTGGGAAGCCCCGTGAGCATAACGTCTGTAACCGGTGTGTCCGGACCCAACTTCCGTAGAGACGCCAGGAGCGCATGTTTGGTTAGTAAACCGGCAAACCCGCCGTTGTCATCGAGCACCGGGAACTCGTGCTGTGAGCTACCAAGCAAGGCATCGATTGCCTGATCCAGCGTCGCTCGATGATTCAGCGTATCGAAACGGGTCATCATCGCGGACGAAACAGGCAGTCCCGATGTCGCGTACCGCATTTGCACGAATGACGACTCGCTTTCCGCACCCATGTAAATGAAGATCGCGATCAGGATGAGCAAAGCTGGCCCTTTGTAGAAGGCCCAAACGCCCATCAGCAGTGCCAGCGCCTGTCCAACCGTCGCCGCAATCTGGGTTGCCCGCGCATAACTCAACCTGGTAGCTAGCAATGCTCGCAAAACTCGACCACCATCCAAGGGAAAGGCTGGAATCAGATTGAAAATCACCATCATAACATTCGTATAAAGTAGTGCCCACAACGCGTTGAACTTCGTCGGGTCCAATAAATCGCTGAAATCCAGGTTCCCGGTCACGCCTAATACAAATAATAAAGCGGCCGCAATGACCACATTCACGAGCGGTCCGGCGATCGCCACAACAAACTCCTGAGCCGGTTTCTCTGGCATCCGTTCCATCCGCGCCACGCCACCAATCGGTAACAGCGTAATGTCAGCCGTCTTTATTCCGTAGGCCTTCGCGGCAAAAGCATGGCCGAACTCGTGCAATAGCACGCAGAGAAAAACCAGGAGGAAAAAAATTAGGACTTTCAATGCGCCGGAGGCGCCGCCCTGGGCCCCGTAGAAAGAAGCAAGGACGGCAAGCAGGAGAAAGAAGGTGACATGTATTCTGACCTCGATACCACCAATACGCGCAATTTTAAAAGACCATCTCATTTCCTGATTTCTAACGCACCAACGTCGTGCGTTAGTCTTCTGTCCGCAACATAGCGCCCGCCATGGTGACCATCCTGAGGCTCAGAGTGACTCCCAACTCCTCTCACAATAGCGTGGTTGGCGAAGTAAGCGACGAAATCCGGATAAAAATCCGTGCTCGAGCAGTTGCCGGCAAGGCGAACGCCGCCCTCGTTGAGTACCTCGCCGAACTAACCGGGCTCGCCAAGTCAAAGATCGAAATCAAGGCAGGCGTGAGGACCCGGACCAAACTCGTGCAGTTCGACGGCGTCCACCCCACCGAACTTCGCCGCCGCCTCGGGCTCGACACCTGACCGACCCGCTCCCTCCCGCCCTGTCTTTGCGATCTCCCTAATCAATGCTAGCTTCCGTGTCCTTCGTATGAACTACAAAGACACCTTGAATCTGCCCAAAACTGAGTTCCCCATGAAGGCCAGCTTGACGACTCGGGAGCCTGAGATTCTCGCTCGCTGGGAAACTGAGAAGCTCTACGAGCAGATTCAGAAAGCGCGAGCAGACGGCCCGGTTTTTGTTCTGCACGATGGCCCGCCGTTTGCAAATGGCGACGTCCACATGGGCACAGCGCTCAATAAGGTGTTGAAAGACTTAATTGTGAAGAGTCGGACGATGGCCGGCTTCAGGGCGCCCTATATCCCTGGCTGGGATTGTCACGGGTTGCCGATCGAGTTCAAGGTCGTCAAAGAATCCAAGGGACTTTCTCCACTTGACGTGCGTAAGCGATCCGAGGCGTATGCCCGCAAATATGTCGATATTCAACGGCGCCAATTTCAGCGGCTTGGTGTCTTAGGAGATTGGGAACACCCATATCTGACGCTCGATCCATCGTACGAGGCCGTGATCCTGCGCGTATTCGCCGAAATGGTGGAAAAGAACCTGGTTTACCAAAGCAAGAAGCCGGTCTTTTGGAGTACGGGCGCACAAACCGCCTTGGCAGAGGCCGAAGTGGAATACAAGGAGCGGACCGACCCCTCGATCTATGTCGGTTTCCCGATCAGGAGCAGCCTCGTCACTGGAAAAGCTTCAATCGCGATCTGGACAACCACACCCTGGACTATTCCAGCGAACCTGGCGATTGCGGTCCACCCCAGGTTCAAATATGTGGTCCAGGAGTTCAGCCATCCTGAACACTCCGCCAAAAAGGTGCTGTTGCTCGCGGCCGATCTCGTTGCAGGGTTCACTCGGGAAACCGGCTGGACCCCTACTGGGGAACCGCTCCAAACTTTCAGGGGTGCAGAAATGGAAAAATGGGTCTGCCGGCATCCATTCCTCGATCGCGACTCGATCGTTCTGCTCAGCGAACATGTGACACTCGACGCCGGTACCGGGTGTGTGCACACTGCGCCCGGACACGGCGAGGAGGACTACCAGATTGGATTACAATATGGACTCCCTTTGCTCTCTCCTGTCGACGATGACGGGCGGTATACCGAGGAGGTTGGTGTCCCCGAATGGGTTGGCAAATATGTGTTTGCCGCGAACAAGGAGGTCATTCAGCGGCTGGCCGAAGTCGGAAGTTTATTGTCGGCCAAAGAGTACCACCACACTTACCCGCACTGTTGGCGATCAAAAACTCCTGTCATATTTCGCGCCGTAGAACAGTTCTTTATCGAGGTTAACCGGCTTAAGACCGCCGCGCTCGAAGCGATCGACCAGGTGACCTGGCAACCGCACTGGGGCAGGAACCGGATCTATGCAACCGTCGAATCGCGCCCGGACTGGTGCATCTCGAGGCAGCGCAGCTGGGGTGTGCCGCTTCCGGTTTTCTACGATGACGGTCGGCCAATCTTAAATCCGGTTTGGATCCGGAAAATGGCCGATCTTGTCGAAACGCGCGGCACTAACATTTGGTACGAGTTGGGAGACACCGACCTGGCAAAGGAGCTTGGCTTGCCCAAACCGCTTTCACGCCGGAACGATACGTTGGATGTCTGGATCGATTCCGGTGTGAGCCATGAAGCAGTCGTTCGCCGGCACTCGGCGTTGCATTGGCCCGCCGACGTTTATATCGAAGCAACAGATCAGCATCGCGGATGGTTCCAATCCTCGTTGCTTACCAGCGTTGCGATCAACGGTGTGGCACCCTACCGGGAGGTCCTCACTCACGCGTTTGTCGTGGATGTCGATAGCCGGCAAAAAATTTCCAAATCTCAACAGGGCGCCTACGCTAAACCGACCGAAGCCGAGCACTACGTCAACAAGTACGGCGCGGACATCGTCCGATTGTGGGTTTCAAGCGTCAACTACGCCGACGAGGTACCGTTCGGTGAGAAAATGTTTGACCAACTGGCTGATACCTACCGCCGAATTCGAAATACCCTCCGAATCCTTTTGGCAAACCTCTACGACTTCGACCCCGCCGCACACCGGGTAACGGACCTTACCTTAGTCGATCGCTGGGCAGTATCGCGACTTCAGCAACTGATTCTACAGTGTCGGGAGGCGTACCAACTATACGAATTTCACACGGTCTACCACGGGATAAATCAGTTTTGTGCAGTCGACCTCAGCAGCCTCTACATCGATATCACCAAGGACCGGATGTATTGCGACGCCTCGTCGTCACCGCGCCGCCGCGCCACCCAAACCGTCATGCACGAAGTCTTCGATACTTTGGTTCGATTGATTGCGCCGATTCTTGCTTTTACGGCGGAGGAGGCCTGGCGATACTTCGGCCGATCGGCTTCGGTGCATCTGGAAAAGTTCCCGGAGTCCGATAGCTCACGACTTGACTCAAATGCACTTGAGGATGTGGAGGCTTTGCTCGCTGCCCGCTCCATCGTGGCCCAGTCAATTGAAGTTGCGCGACAGCAGAAGCTCATCGGAAACGCACTGGAGGCCCACGTCGAACTATCATTGCCGCGAGGCCATCGAGTCCATCAGTTGAGTCCGGCCGACGTCGGAGAATTCTTGATCCTTAGCCACCTCGATTTGATGGCGACTGAGGGCGAGTCAAACGCTATCGTCACCAGGACTGTCCACCAGCGTTGTGACCGCTGCTGGCGCCACTTGCCAACTGTCGGCGTTCAGACAGATCACCCAACCCTCTGCGATCGGTGCGTGGGGGTCGTTCGCGAGTTGGGCATCGGCAAATGAAATATCTGCTTTTTCTTGGACTGCCACTGTTTGTCCTGGATCAACTAACGAAATGGCTGGTACGCCAGAATATCCCCTATGGAGCAGAGATCCCGATCATCCCGGGATTCTTTAGCCTGGTCCACGCTTCAAACACAGGTGCCGCGTTCAGCATGTTTACGGGTAACAATATCTTTTTTGTCGGTCTGGCTATAGCCGCACTTGCGGTAATCATTTTCCTATTGATTCGTGACCCGAAAAGACGGCCACCGCATCAGCCACTTACTAACATCTCGAAGATTTCGTTCGGACTGCTCGCCAGCGGTATCCTCGGGAATCTAACCGATCGGGTTCTGCGCGGTGCGGTTACTGACTTTCTGCATTTCTACATCCACCAATACGCCTGGCCATCCTTCAACGTTGCAGACAGTTGTATCTGCATCGCAGCCGGCTTACTTATTCTCGCGTCGTTCCTAAGGCAGGACGCAGAGAGGAAGCGATAGGGCACAGAGAGGATTATTTACCACTGAGGCACAGAGTACACGAAGGAATGAATTACCGAATGAATCTTTTCAAACCGTTTTTAAGAACTGGCGCGTTGAAGTTCATCAGTAGTCCGAGCGGAACGTTGGCAAGCCTTATGTAGGTCAGAACCTGAGCGTCGAAAATTGGCATCAATTCAGCGACGCTTTTGACTTCAACGACCAATTGACCTTCCACCAGAAGATCCAAACGATACCCGCAATCCAGCTCGAGAGTTTTGTATTTTAACCGGACCGGCTTCTGACGCTCCACTTTAAGAGAAGCCTGCTGCAGCTCATATTCGAGGCATGCTTCGTATGCCGATTCTAACAATCCAGGCCCGAGCTCTTTGTGGACCTCGATCGCACGACCAATCACAAGATGGCTCAAATGGTTTAATCGATCTTCCATGGGCCGAGCCTAGTGTAAAACTTAAATAAATCCAGTTATAATATTCTTCGTGGACTCTGTGCCTCTGTGGTAAAAAATCCCTCTGCGCCCTCCCCGCTTTCCCTCTGCGTCCTTCTTCAAGCTTGGCTCCGCGTCCTGATGTGACAGAATCTTAGATCCAGGAACCAGATAGATGCTAATCAAATGGATTGTCGCTGAGGTCTCCAAAGAAAGGTCCGCATCTTTCTCCAGAACGCTGCAGAGCCACACGGGGTTAAGGGCCTGCAAAGGCTTTGTCAGCCAGGTCGGAGGATGGGTACAACCATCCGCCGAACGTGCGGTCATTTTGGCGTGCTGGCGGGACACCTCATCGTACGATGCGTTTTTGCGGAATCAACCTGATGCGCTTGCATCGGACGACACCCCTGTTTTCCAGCCAAGCGAAACGTTGCTTGGCACGGTAATTACAACAATCAATGAGCGAGATCCGCGGTTGATCCTGCCCCAGGCAACCTTTATTAGAGTTTCCGACGTCACGTTGCGGCCAGATTTCTCTCCAATCTTCATGGCAGCGCAAATGCAGATCTGGTTGCCCAGTCTGGCCTCATCTCCCGGGATGATCGGCGCACTTTTGTCCAGAATCACCGGCCACAAAGAACGATTCCTCCTGGCCGCCTTTTGGAGAGACGCGGCTTCCTGCGACGTTTTTAGGAACGAGGTTTATCCGGCGCTTTATGAACGGGCTAATCCGAGCGATTACATTCAGCAACTGACAGTTTACCTTGTCCCGATCGAATCGGATTGGGCTGTCGTCGGCGAATGAATCAAGGGCCGGCGCGTTTCGGTAGGCCGCTGTGCCACTCAAAGTCCGCCGTCAGCTCCTGACCGAACAAGTCTCGCGCGACGGCTCTGAATTCAAGTTCGCGAGTGTTGGGCACTTCATCCCAAGTAGGAAAAACTCTGTACGGCGGCGAATCTGCGGTGCCAAGGAATTTGTAAGCTGTCTCCCCTTTCGCTCGCACGCCAAATGCAACAGATATAACCCTCTCTGAACTGGGCTCGGCTTTGATTTCCCATCGCTCATCGATCTCGCTGTTCCGATTCGCCGCGAGATGCAGCTCTCCAACTTGTTCTGTACCGGCCTCTATCGGTTGTGGATTGCGTAATACCAGGGTTGACCAGGGAGCAATTTCAATCGTCAGTTGATTGTCGGGACCAGGTCCGAAACTGGTCCCTTTGGCACCTGAATCAAAAACGCGTTCCCAGTTGCCTGCCGGTGAAAAGACTTTGATATTCGCCTTGCGCGTCTCTGCCGAATTGTTAAAGACCACCAGCATTTCTTCTCGGCGCTCTCGATCAATTCGGGAGACGGCAAAGACACCTGGCTTGTCGTCCGCGTATCGAACGATCTGGATCCCATCTTGCAAGACCGGGTTCTGCTTGCGGACCGAGATCATCGCGCGAACTGCACGAAACAAGGGATGGTTCTCGTTGAAAGCAGGCGCTGATCCATCTCCCCCACCGATTCGTTCTTCCTGAATGAAATCGGTCACTTTTGATCCAAACATATCCTCTCGGCAAGCGGCGTCTCCTCCCTTGCCTGTGAACCCCTGCTCGTCGCCGTAATAGATCGCTGGAATACCCCGGGTGAAGAGTAAAACCGCGTGAGCCAGGATATCCCGCGCCAGAATCTCTTGGTCCGGCGCACCAGCATCATCATTGCCTAAAAAATAACCAATTCGTCCGATGTCATGGTTGCCTAAAAATGTGACCAGCCTGTAGGCGTTCACTGACGGGGTCGTGTAATAACTATCTTTGGCGAAAAACTCAGCCAGTTTTGCGGGCGCGTCGGCGCCTGCTGCGAATCCTCGCACCGATCGCTGGAAAGCGAAATCCAGGACCGATGGCATGGCAGCGCGATGAACAAATTCTGAAAGAAACGCAGGGTCAGGATCGTAAACTTCCCCGAAGACGAAGAAATCTTTGCGGCCCGAGTTCTGCGCAGCTTCCTCAATCGCAGGGACAAACCGTTGCCAGAACTCATTATTTACATGTTTCACCGTGTCTAAGCGAAATCCGGCAACATCGAATTCCTTGATCCACTGCGTGTAGATGTCGATCATGCCCTGGACAACGCGAAGTTGTTCGGTAAACAGATCGTCAAGGCCCGAGATATCTCCATATTGGACGCTCTCGCCGCCCGTCGAAGCCTCGCCCCGGTTGTGATAAACCGTCGGATCATTTAACCAATCTGGTGATTTGATTGTGCGATCCTTCTCGCTCATGAACGTTGGCGGTACAGGAAAGCTGATGTCAGGGTCGAGTGCAGGAAAATCCGCCCTGTTGACGTAATCACGATCGTCAAATGGTCTCCCCTTGGCATCCAGATAGGGCTTAGAGAACTTATATTGATACGCGTGAACTCCATTTTTCGGTTGAATGATGTCCGCCGTGTGGTTGACGACGACATCTAGGAGGATCCCAATTCCGTGCTGTTTTGCCTCCGTAATCAGGTGCTGAAGGTCCCCCTTTGTTCCCAAGTGCGGATCAACATCGGTGAAATCCAGAATCCAGTATCCGTGATAACCTGCTTTAGAGTGCGCACCTCCATACTTTTGCACCGTAAGATTTCGAAAGATCGGCGTCATCCAGATCGAAGTAACCCCCAGGTCCCGTAAGTAATCGAGCTTTCCGGTGACCCCACGTAAATCGCCGCCGTGAAAAAAATCCGGATCAGCTGGATTGAACCCGGTCTCCTCCGGGTCGTCAGACTGAATCCCTGCGGTGTTGTTGGATGGGTCTCCGTCATTGAATCGGTCTGGCAAAAGAAAGTAAATGATCTCACCTCGCCGCGGCGATCGGGCACCTGGCTGAAAAAAGCTGTCACCTCCCCTGACAACCGGGAGAAGTGTCAGTGCCAGTGTCAGTGTCAGTGCTGACACCAGTGCGGGTGAGAGGAAAACGCCCGGAGTGAATGCAAGCGGCAAACGCCGGACAGCACGCGGTGAGACGTTCATCGAAAAACGTTCCAATTCGTTCCCCGCCTATTCCTCGCACTTTTCACTGTCACTGTCACTCACACTCCCCGGCAATGGCGCTTCACTGCCACTGACACTGGCACTAACACTCCCCTCCAACGATTTAAGCCGTTCGAATGCCTCGGCGCGCGTCGTTATTTCGCCCTCCAATTGGGCGGTCTGGATGGCCTCCAGCAGTTCCCCGATTCGCGGCCCTGGTTTCAGACCAAGGGCTAGCAGATCATTCCCTCGTAGCAAAGGCGGCGGAATGAGCGGTTCCCGCGCAAACTCTGCTGCTTTGTCAACCAGAAACCGATAATTTTCCAGGTCACGGTGGCTGCCTGCGCAATCGACGCGATGCAATTCGAGTTCGATCCCAAAGTTCGGGCGAGCCATGAAACGTCTCAGTTTAGCAGGACGCATCTGGCGGACGTCTTTAAAAACCATATGGTTGCGCACCGCCTCGACCACCAAATCAATCTCGTGCCGCGAAAAACGAAGTCGCGTCATGACCTGTTCAGCCATCTCTGCGCCCACCCGGTCGTGTCCGTTAAATCGAACCCGTTGATCCATTGGGTCGAAGGATCGCGTCGGCGGTTTTCCAATATCGTGCAGCAGCACGGCCAGCGCCTGCGGTCCGCTCGCTTCCGGGCCAAGCAAGCCTAACATCATGCGAGTATGCACAAACACATCTCCCTCAGGATGGAATTGCTCCGGCTGTTCGCATCCTTTCAATGCCTCGACCTCCGGCAGGATCACTGCTAACAAGCGGCTCTTGTCAAGAAGATCGAACCCCCGGAGACGGCGGGCATCCGCAAGAATTTTGACCATTTCATCTCGTATTCGTTCCGGACTGACGACCAGGATCTCTTTGGCGTCCGCCCGGATCGCGGCCCAGGTCCCGGCCTCTATTTCGAACCCGAGAGCCGAAGCGAACCGGACCGCGCGCAGCATCCGTAACCTGTCTTCTGCGAAACGCTGAGACGCGACTCCGATTGCTCGAATCAGTTTTCGACCCAGGTCTTCTTGACCTCCTACGAAGTCGATAACCTTTTCTTCCACCGGGTCGTAAAACATCCCGTTGACCGTGAAGTCTCTCCGAGCCGCATCTATCTCAGGCGTCGAAAACTGAATGGCTTGAGGGTGTCTTCCATCCAGATAGATTCCGTCCGAACGGAACGAAGCCACTTCAAATTCAAAATCAGCTTCCAGGACGCGCACCACCCCAAATTGGACTCCAACAGGTATGGTTCGGCGAAAGAGCGCCTGCACCTGATCCGGTCTCGCGCTGGTCGCGATATCGATATCTTTTGGTGCGGT
>JAFAJU010000515.1 GCA_019236035.1 Verrucomicrobiota bacterium
TGTTTAGTCCCGGCGCGGGCTCGCGCAGAGGGACGGAGGTATGCGTCTCTTCATAGGACCTATAGGGCGTATAGGTCCCATGGGTCCTATATTGCTCAGCCGGACCTTTCGCTTACCAAAATAGCTTATAAGATTTCTTTTCTTGCATGAAATTCGGGCTGCACCATAGCTTCAGCCAAAGCGTGCTGCTTTTTGTCGTTTACGGTTTGTGCACATTCGTTGCCGCATCCCATGGCCTAGCAACCGGGGTGACACGAGCGCGAGACTTAGGGATCCCGTTCGAGGGTACGCCCGGTGAACTCAACGCGATTACCGACGTTCGCGGTGTCGAGGTTGGCCAAACCACTCTCATTGAAGGAGAGGGAAGACTTGTTGTGGGCAAAGGCCCCGTCCGCACCGGAGTCACCGCCATTCTGCCGCTCGGGAAGGATAACCTTAATACGGCGGTACCGGCAGCTGTGTTTTCATTCAACGGCAACGGAGAACTTACCGGGAGCGCCTGGGTCGAGGAATCAGGCTTCCTGGAAGGGCCGGTCCTGCTGACTAACACGCATAGCGTAGGTGTCGTGCGCGACGCGGTGGTTGAGTGGGGTACGAGGAAGTTCCCGGATTCCGCGAACTTTAGCCTCCCGGTTGTAGGCGAGACTTGGGACGGCCAACTCAATGACATTGATGGCTTCCATGTCAAAAAGGAAGATGTCTTCGCTGCTTTGGATGGGGCGGCGAGCGGAGCTGTGGTTGAGGGCAACGTGGGCGGCGGCACAGGGATGCGCGCATTTGGATTTAAAGCGGGCATTGGCACCTCTTCACGCATTGTTGGAAAAGGGGCTGATACCTTTTGCGTCGGTGTTTTGGTCCAAGCGAATTTTGGCCGGCGTGACAATCTTTTGGTGTCCGGTGTGCCGGTGGGAAAGGAGATCGGCGATCTACAACCGGTGATTCATCGAGAGTCGGAAAAAGAGGGTTCAATACTCATCGTCATTGGGACGAACGCACCTTTGCTGCCACAGCAACTAAAGCGGATCGCAAAGCGCGCGGCGCTCGGCGTCGCACGCACCGGCGCCGTGAGCACAAATTCTTCGGGTGACTTGTTCTTAGCATTTTCGACTGCGGTGCCTGTGTTAACCGATGGCCGGCAACACTGGTCAACGGTCGAAAACGATGATCTGGACCCTTTGCTGGCCAGCACTGTTGAGGCAACGGAGGAGGCGATTATCAACGCGTTGATCGCGGCGCAAACCATGCGCGGGATTAACGGCAACACATTTTACGCTCTGCCTCACGAGCGCCTGCGCGAGGTGCTCCGGAAGTATAACCGACTTCTGGAACAGTAACCGAGGGTATTCGGCCGCATTGGAGGGCTACGCTCCGTCGTAGCAGCCACCGCGCAACCGGCGGGAATAGCGAGAAAGCCTGGCTAAGACAATGGCCCTGGAGGGGAGTTGCTTGCAGCTCCTTCGCGGGTTGTCTTAAATGGGTGGTCAGCGCCTTTCGGCCTGTCGGCCGAAGGCGTTGCAAGCAACGCCCCTCCAATCATTGGGTGAAGCGGAGCTTCTTAGCGGTGGCTGCTACGACGTATCAGCCCTCCAGCGACCGTCTGCGGCTCATGGATGCGCGCTATGGAGGGTTCGTTGGCGAGGCAGATCGGGAAAAGGAAATGTTTGGATCAGTTATGTCCGCCTTTGAAGTGGTATTTCCTTCGCTTACTCCGCTTCGACACGAGGTGAGCGAGATCATCATTGCCACCAGGATCATCCTCGCGGTCCGGTCAATCTGCCTTCGCATCCGCAACAGTTCGCGCACGAACTTTGGGATGTAAACCAGTCTTTGGAGAATTGACCCCGGGTCATATCGCTAGGCTGGAAGTTCTCGCCCTGCCGCGATCGGAGTTGTGATCTCCATGCGACTTGATAGACTTTGTCGCCTCGATGAGCTTACCGGAATTTACCGTGCAGGCATTTGCGGTGGCCAAAGCGCGGCTTCTGCTTTTTGCGGGCTTAGTATCAGCCGACAAGTCGTTACAGCCTCCAAGGACGGGACGGCCAGGATCTGGGATGCACTCACTGGCGACGCAATTGGCGAACCGATGCAGAGCCGAGACAGCGTTCGCTATTTTTATTTAACAACAGCTTGCATCTGGACGATAGTTATCATTGTGAAGTCTGATCGCTGCTTTTTGGGTTTCATCCGGCTGCTGTCTGCGTTGGTGTTCCTTTGGTCTGTTACGCCGTCCGTCCGTGCAGATGACACTTGGCACAACATCTATCACAGTCTGAAGAGATTTTTCACGGGCGACTCGGGCTCAAACCAATCACCACGTCACCGACCAAAACGAACAGCGAGTCGGGAGAAGACCGATCGGTCGCTTGACTCCATCTCCGCGGCAGGTGATGGCTCGCCTCAGCCTACGGCTTCCGCAAGGCCGCGTGTGGTCGTCTTACCAGCCGCTTCGCCAGCTGCAGAAAACACTCAGCCAACATTGTTGTCGAGCCCGGCGAAGGAAACCGAGCCGGCAGCGAAGCCCGAAGCTTCGCCGAATTTGACGCCGGTGTTACGATCGCTGCCGGTGCCATCGCCCGGCGGCTCTCCCGTTGTTCTTCCATCGACGTCGCTGCAAAGCTCCGCTGCCTCTTGAAAGGAAAGTTTCAAAGGCAGTCCGTCTTTTGCTTAGTTTTTTCTGCTCTATTTTCGCGTAATTTCGCGTGTTTCGCGGGCAATCCCGGCCCGCCATCGGACACCTGCAAAAGAGACTCGAGCGAGGCAATCACCAACCTTCGTCTCTCTTTCTGTTGTTGGGCAAACCAGCTCAGGAAAACTAGTTCCCGAAGCAGTCGGTTGAGCTCAGAGCAATAGCTGCTTGGACGAAGGTCATCCATGTCGTGCAGGCCGGTCTGCTTTCGCGGCGAGTTTGATCGCTTGCCGGTTTCCTTTTGCTCGTCTGTAACGGATGCGCTCTCAGCGTTAGGCGGGGACAGGTGGTCGAGGGGCCCTTCCGACTCAGTCCGGAAAATCCGGATGACCGTTTTCTTGGCTCGCTCGGCTTCTAAATTCAAACTTGCGTACGGATAATTCATAGCTGTTCGTTGTGAGAGTACCGGGTGTCTATCCGTGCATAAACCGGTACGGTGACAGCCCTATGTCAGGAGCTTAACCGCAATAGGGAATAATTCTGGGGTGCGCTGGGTAATATGATATGGGAAAGCCGGTTGGTCAGGTAACTGAGGTGCGCAGGGGTCTAGTTTTCCGCGACCGGAAAGGAAGAGTGCAAAAACAGCAGGTGTTTTTGCGTGTGTACTCGATCGTGCAACTGGAATGGCAGTCATGTTTATTATCGAAAGATCTAACGACCTCGAGCATTGGTGTGACCCGGCCGATGAGGCTAACGACACGTCGGCCCGGAAAATTATAGACTTCGAGTCGGCCCGTGCTGCACTGGAACAGGAGCAGCAGGGCCATGACCGTGGGCGTGCGCTTGACCCGTCGTCAAGGACTTTGTGGGACTATTGGCTCGAATTGTGGTTAACCGTCGCAATTTCATTCGGAGTTCTGGTCTGCTGGTTTCTTGTACTAGCTTGGTTGTGCCGATTCTGATCAAGAAGCGGCAGGAAACGAATCACGTGAACGCGAAACACTGAACGCCGAACTGCGAACGCTGAACGCGATCAATCCTCGCGCGGTTCGCAGGTCACGCCGGAATATTCGAGCAGCTTGATTACACCCAGGATCAGCAACGCCGGTTTTAACAGTAGCAACGTCACCTTAACCAGAACACCCGTCAGTCTCCCTATCGGCATTAGACATAAAAAGAAACCTGCCGCCAAGGCCAGCAGGACAGCCTTCATCGGTTCGCGGCGAATCTGCTCTTCAAGCTCGTTCCACAGCTGACGTGTGTTCTCATGCATAAGCTAAACGGTACGCCAGAACAGTGTCGATGCACCACCCATTGGTTTCGTCAAAATCATTTGCCAACCTGTGGCACCTGTTCCGGATGATATTTTCGCCAATAACGGGTCAACCCGGCGACGCTCATGAACGCTGGATCCGCGTGTTCATACGTGCGCAGGTCCGCTTGCTGGGCGCCACCGGCTAAGAGTTCACTGTCTGTAAACTTCTGGAACTCTGATATGATCTCCGGTTCGGATTTACCTTCGAGCAGCCTCTGTTTCATCCAATTCGCCCAACCGGACAACCGCATTTCCAGGGCGTCGAGAGACCTTGCCGGATTGTCGACTTTTCCAAAATGAGTTACGTGCAGCGATGTGGGTCTGAGGGTGCGGATTTTTGCGATCGACTCTTTCCACGATTCCAAATGAATATCCGGTGGGGGGCACGGAGGGATCGGCGGTCCCCCGCGGATGAGAACCCCGGCAACATCGCCGGCAAACAGGGTCTGTTCCGACCCCAGCCAGTACGCATTATGGTGTTGGGCATGCCCTGGAGTGTGCAGTACCCGCACATGACACGACCCGAATCGCAGCTCGGCACCGTCATCCACGGCGATCACCCGGTCTTCTGGAATTGCCCCGACTATTCCCCACAAATAATTCATTTGATCGCCGTAAATCCTGGTCGCACTCTCGACCAGCCTGGACGGATTGACGAGGTGGGGCGCACCTTTGGGGTGGACGTACACCGTAGTTCCAAATTCTTTTGCCCAGCGCCAGGCACCACCACTGTGATCCAGATGAATATGGGAAGCCAGCAGATGACGAACGTGCTCGGGTCGGAACCCGAGTTTCCTGACTCCTTCCACCACTGATTCGAATACGCATTCGGGACCACTATCCACAATGACCAATTCGCTCGGACTGGATTCCAGTAGGGCGATGCAAATGACGTCAGGCGATCCGAGGTGCAGAGCGTCGATTAAATGAACCATGGTGGCCACTGAATAAACCGGGGAAGCGTTTCCGCGCCAGCGATTAGTCGTCCGGGCCATTTTTCTGGTTAGAAAACGAGCCCATGTTCGGTCTGATCCGGGCGGCTTTGCTCATTGGTCCGCTTATTTGATTGATTCGCCACTTACAAATTCTGTATGCGTAGCCGAGTTATTCGGCGCAAATGAACAACTTATCGCGACTGTTGCAGGCTGGGTACTTTCTTGTCATCGGCTTTCAGTTTTTAACTGCCGCCTCCGTTTGGGCACAAGACCGGCACTCACCAAAACTGACGCCTCCGCAGCAACTCATTGCCAAACAGCCGCCCGCGGTTGTGAACAGCAATGTGTTGGCGCAAATGACTCCCGACAACGCGTCTGTATTGGTTTCGCTATCCAAACAGCGGGCGTACGTGTATGCCGGGAACCAGCTTGCCATCGATACGCCCATCTCTTCGGGCAAGAAGGCCGGCTTCACCCCGACTGGCAATTTCACAATTATCCAGAAGGATCCCAATCACCGGTCAAACATCTACGGCAACTTTGTTGATTCGAGGGGCCGCGTTGTTCGGGCTGGGGTCAGTGCGCGAATTGATTCGGCGCCGAGCGGCACGCATTACGAAGGAGCGCCGATGTTTTACTTTATGCGATTGACGTCGGAAGGAGTTGGGATGCACATCGGGATCCTGCCGGGATACCCGGCCTCCCACGGTTGTATCCGACTGCCAGCCGACATTGCGCCCCAAATTTACGCGCGGGTAAAATTAGGTACCCCGGTACAGGTGGTAAACTAGGGGCCGGGAGGTACGCATTCTTTATAGGTCGTATAGGTCCTATAGGTCCTATGTGCCTCAAAGAATCGGCCCATAGTATCTGCTCCAAGACATGTCAACGGTAAGCCGGCGCTGCCATTTTTTGACTCCGGCTTGACAAGCGCCTCCGCAGGCATAATAAGACCCTACCCCCAATGGCTTTCCCCAGCAAATTCAGCTTCAGTTTCTCTAAATTCCCTGAAGGCGGCCTCATTTTGGCGATCGTGGTTCTAGGTCTGTTACTGGCCGTTTTTGGCGGATCGGTTCAGCTTCCAAAGTTTCAGAACAATGCGGAAGGTAAACCGGAACGGGTCTTTGAGACGACGCCGGACGGACAAAAGGTTCCGGCCTTTGAAACTGTCAACAAGTTCTTCAATCCACGTACCTTGATCCAGATTGCCAAGGACACGAGTTTCTTTGCGATTATGGCCGTCGGGATGACCGTTGTCATTATCACGGGCGGAATTGATCTTTCAGTCGGAGCGACCTACGCGCTCGCCTCAGTTTGCGGAGCGCTGGTGCTGACGCAATTTGGTGCTGCCGGCGGAACCGGTGCTGTGCTCCTCGGGATTCTTGTGACTATTGGTGTGGGGATACTGGGCGGACTTTTGAACGGATCGATGATTGTGGCTTTCAACGTCCACCCTTTCATCATCACCCTGGGTACGATGGCGATCTATCGAGGAATCGCGTTCGTTCAGACAAACGGTCAGTCGATCGGCGGTTTCCCAGAGGCTTTTCGGACATTCGTGCGGCAAGAATTCAATGGCCTGAGTTTAGTCCCTTTAATTGTGATGATCATCGTCATGATAGTCGGCAGCATCTTCCTTTCGAAAATGGCCATCGGCCGAAAAGTGTATGCGATCGGGGGCAATGAAACGGCCAGCCGCTACAGCGGAATTCGCGTCGGCGCCGTGAAGATACTTGTATATACGATCTCCGGATTAACCGCCGGGATCGCTTCGGTTTTGGCTTTAGGCTACTATGGTGCTGGTGCATCCGGAGATGGGCAAGGATACGAGTTGAACGTCATCGCTGCCGCCGTGGTCGGCGGCGCGAGCCTGGTCGGCGGCAAAGGCACAGCTCTTGGTGCATTGTTAGGGGCCATTATTCTTCAAATGATCTCGAACGGTCTGGTCATTCTCAACATCCCGCAAAATTACAGCCAGATCGTCATTGGTCTGGTGGTGATCGCTGCGGTGTTGTTTGACCAGTTGAATGCCTGGTTGGCTAACAGACGTTTGTTGGCCAGAACAGGCCGTATTAAAAAGGAAGTGCTCGAGTCGAGCGACACTCCAGTTTCTATAACTCCCCAAACAAAATGATCAGAAAACTAAGCTTAACTCTAACGAGCCTTCTAGGCCTCGCCGCGGCCACTTGTTTTGCCGCCGAGAAGACCTACACGTTTGGCATCATTGCCAAATCCAACAACAACCCTGTGTTTCAAGCAGCCAAGACCGGAGCTGAGGACGAAGCCGCCAAGCTGAGCAAGGAAAAAGGCGTAAACATTAAAATCGACTGGCGCACTCCGAATGAAGAAGATCCCCAAAAGCAGGCTGATGCCGTTGAGCAACTGGTTAATGCAGGCGCCAGTGGTATCGCGGTGAGTTGTTCCGATGCGAACAAACTGACCGATGCTATCAACAAAGCGGTGGACAGCGGCGTGCCGGTTGTCTGCTTTGATTCGGATGCTCCAAAGAGCAAGCGTCTCGCAGATTTCGGAACCGACGATATCGATTGCGGTCAGAAAACGATGGCCGAGCTAGCCAAGGAGATGGGCGGAAAAGGTGTGGTTGCGATTCTGGCTGGGAACCAGAATGCTCCTAATCTCCAGAAACGCGTACAGGGAGTGAAGGAAGAGGCGAAGAAGTATCCCGATATCAAAATCCTGGACACCTTCTATCATAAGGAAACTCCTCAAGATGCCGCAGCCAAGGTTGAGCAGGTGATGCAGGCGCATCCGGAGATTACCGGCTGGGCTATGATCGGCGGCTGGCCGCTGTTCACTGACAACGCGCTCAAATTCGCGCCCGGCACAGTTAAAGTGGTGGCAGTCGATGCGCTGCCAGCGCAGCTCGGCTACATCCGGAGCGGCCACGTTCAAGTCCTACTTGCGCAACAGGTCTACGAATGGGGCAGCAAATCAGTCGACATGTTGTACGATAAGGTCGCGGAAAACAAAAATCCGCCTTCCAGTTTCGTTAAGGGAGAGCTGATCCCCGTCACCAAAGACAACGTCGACGATTACGGGAAAAACTGGGAGAAGTGGTTGCCTAAAAAGTAAGCTCTGAGACGGTTTCGGATGAATGCGGGCTCCAGCGACCTAAAGGTTCCTGGAGCCCGATTGCTAAGGAGGCAAGGAGTTGCAGGAGTCGTGTTGACTTGTCCGACTGTTAGTTCGATCTCCGCGATATGGCACAAGCAGCAAAAACATTTAAGAATTTGATAGTGTGGCAGAAGGCCCATCAATTTGTTCTGGCGGTCTACAAACTCACTGCAAGATTTCCCAAAATCGAGATGTACTGTCTTGCGACCCAAATGCGACGCGCGGCAATTTCCATTCCTGCGAACATCGCTGAGGGTTTCAAGAAGCGCGGAGTGAGTGACAAGACTCGATTCCTCAACATCGCACAGGGTTCCCTTGAAGAGAGTCGTTATTACCTGCTCCTCACCGGCGACCTAGGATACGGAGCAACAGGCGACATGGAGATTCTGTT
>JAFAJU010000556.1 GCA_019236035.1 Verrucomicrobiota bacterium
CGATGCGCCGCGGCTCGGGAGCCTCGTGGCCTGATTCTACCGGCCCGGCTACGCGCCGATATGCCATTCCTCGACGAGGTCGGGCGGAATCTCGTGCAAAAAACGCGACGGGCGCTGGAGCCGATTGTCGACTGATGCGCCGGTCCAAAGCGTCGGATAAGTCAGATACAGCTCGTCTTGAGCGCGGGTCACCGCAACATAGAACAACCTGCGCTCCTCTTCGATGGCGTTCACCGACTCAAGCGAGCGCGAACTGGGGAACATGCCGTCACTGAGCCAAATGACGAATACCGCTTGCCATTCGAGACCTTTCGCCTGGTGAATTGTCGACAAGGTAACTTTTTCCGTTTCCTGGTCCGCCACCCGGACGCCCTCGGTGTCTGCCGTTGCCAGGAGAGAAAGCTGGCTCAGAAAATCAACCGGATCCTTGAAAGTCTGGGCAAACGATTCCAGGGAAGTCAAATCGTCGCGGCGCTGTTCGTAATTAGCGTACTTCGTGCGGAGGTAGTCATCGTAAATAGCCTCGAGAATGATTCGGATCATCAGCGAAGGCGGAACCGGCTGGCGTTCTGGTGCGATTTCACCAAGTGTGTACCCGAGCTGTTGCCAGGCTTTTGCCGACTTTCGGCCTACTTGGCAACCACCCAGCCAAGTCTGGAAGTTGCCTCGCTCGGTATCCGGGACGGAGGCGAGCTGTTCCCATAGTTTCTCGGCAGTCTTGACGGCGACCCCCGGAAGAAGGCGCGCCATGCGCTTGAAAGCGACCTCGTCCGCAGGATTGATGACGAACTTCATGAATGCCGCGACGTCTTTGATGTGAGCCTGTTCAAAAAATCGAAGCCCGCTCGTAATCGAGAAGGGAATCCCGGCTCGGGTTAGTGCGAGCTGGATCTCCAACGATTGGAAATGAGCGCGGTATAAAACGGCCATGCTATTCAGATCAATGCCTTCTTCTCTCAAATCGAGGATCCGCTGGGCCACGAACGCAGCCTGTTGATTGGTGTCGTAGAGCGAGACAAGGGCCGGCCTGATTTCTGACCCGGTGCGGTAGGCTCGCAACGTTTTGGAAAACTGCTTCGTATTGGCTCTGATCGCGGCGTTGGCGAGCGCCAGTATCTCCGGTACACTGCGATAATTGGTTTCAATTCGGTAGATTGTCGCGTTCGGGTAACGCTTGGGAAAATCGAGAATGTTCTGGTAGTTGGCGCCACGCCAGGAATAGATCGACTGGGCATCGTCCCCGACCACCATGACGCATTGATGGCGCATCGCCAGGATATCCACGAACTCTGACTGGAGTTTATTCGTGTCCTGGTATTCATCCACCAGGATGAATTGAAAGTGGCGCTGGTAGTATTCTGCAATGACCGGGTTCTGTTGCAGGACCTGGACAGTCTTTACCAGCAGATCGTCGAAATCGACTGCGTTCGCGTACTGCTTTCTCTCCTCGTATTTTTTCTGGATAAACTCGATCTGATTCGTTAATGGCTGAAATCTCTGGTATTTTTGGGCTATCACTTGCGAGATAGAACGATCCGTGTTCAGGGCGAAACTAAATATGTCGCCCAGAACTTCCGCGGTGGGAAACCGGACCTGCTTCGTATCGATCCCGGATGAACCGACCACTGCCGAAAGCAAATCCTCCTGATCTTCGCGATCCATGATGGTGAACCCGGGTTGGAACCCGATTTCTCGTGCATGTCTTCGTAACAGGCGATTACCGATCGAATGGAATGTTCCTCCCCAGATCGAACGCGTATCTAAAGGCAGGAGAGCGGTGACTCTCCCGAGCATCTCACGGGCAGCCTTATTGGTGAATGTCAGCAGCAAAATCGACTCTGGCTCAATGCCATTATCCAGGAGCCATGCGACACGATAAGTGAGAGTTCGGGTCTTACCGCTGCCTGCGCCAGCCAAAACCAGAGCTGGACCAGGGCCGGAAGTCACCGCCTCGTACTGTTGGTCGTTCAGTGCAGCCCGGTAATCGGTCGAATTCGAAGTCACCGAAGCAATTTTTCGAAGCTGGTATTCGCGGGCCACTTTGCGTTTTGGGTTTTGGGTTTTGAGTCTTGAGTTTTGCGTGGACTGCGCTTCCAATCAACACATGAACCAGGGAGTACTCCATCGCCCAGATACCGAGCGCGCCGAAACGCACTCGCGCCTTTGATGCGATAACCACTCAAAACCCAAAACTCAAAACCCAAAACTCAAAACGTCTAAGCGCGTCCGCGCGCTTAGACACCCCCCAGGTACGCCTCCTTCACCAAACTATTCGTCCTCAGTTTTGCAGATTCATCCTCGAGAATGATTCGCCCGGTTTCCAGGACATAGCCATAGTCTGAGATCTCCAAAGCCAAATTCGCGTTTTGTTCGACTAAAAGAATAGTGATCCCGAGCTCTTGGTTTATCTCCACAATTTTCGAAAAAATTGTTTTCACCAGGATCGGTGCGATCCCAAGCGACGGCTCGTCCAACATGAGAAATCGCGGTCTAGACATTAATGCCCTGGCAATCGTCAGCATTTGCTGCTCCCCGCCGCTCAAGGTGCCGGCAATTTGTTTTTCACGCTCTCTCAACCTCGGAAAAACCGCGAACACATAGTCATAATCCTTCTTGATCTCAGCGCTCACCTTGCGTCGATAAGCACCCATCTGCAGATTTTCTGATACGGTCAGATTCGCAAAAATCATTCTGCCCTCGGGCACTTGTGTGATACCGATGGCCACAATCCGGTGCGGCGCTCGATTGGTTATTTCTTCACCGTCAAAAAGAATCTTGCCGTGCCGGGCGCGAATCAAACCAGAGACCGCTCGGAGAGTAGTCGATTTGCCGGCGCCGTTGCTACCAACCAGTGTGATGATTTTTCCCGCCTCGACATCCAATGATATTCGATGCAATGCCGTGATTGAGCCATAGGCTACTTCCAGCTCTCGGATTTCAAGCATGGTGTGTCGCGTTCATACGTTCACCGTTCAACGTTCGCCGTTGGGCGTTCGGTGTCTGGCGTTGCACTGTTCTCCCGTCACCTTTCACCCTTCCACCTCCGTCTCACCCAGATAGGCCTCAATCACTTTGGGGTCTTTTCGAATCTTCTCCGGGGGACCCTCCGCAATCTTCACACCGTGATCCAGGACATAAATTCTTTTGCAAATACCCATAACGACGCGCATGTCGTGTTCCACCAGAAGCACCGAGATATCAAAGGTTTCCTGCACGAATTCGATGAGTCGCATCAGGTTACTTTTTTCGGTTGGAGTCATGCCGGCAGCAGGTTCATCCAACAGGAGCAACTTCGGTTGAGTCGCCAGCGCTCTGACAATCTCGAGCCGGCGCTGATCGCCGTACGGGAGACTCTTGCACATGGCCTCCCGGAGCCGGTCGAGATTGAAAATTTTGAGTAGTTCCAGGGTCCGTTTCTCGATATCACTCTCCTCTTTCAAGAACGCCTTTCCTCGAGTTAAGGCGTGGCTAGGTCCATGTTTGACGTGCAGATTGAACGCAGCCCGGACATTGTCGAACACCGTCAGCGAATTAAAGAGCCGAATATTCTGGAATGTCCTTGCGATCCCTTTTCCGGTGATCGCGTACGGCTTTAGGCCGTTAAGCCGCTCGCCGGCAAGGAAAACATCCCCTTCGGTCGGCCGATAAACACCGGTCACCATATTAAATACAGTCGTCTTTCCGGCGCCGTTCGGTCCGATTAAGCCTACGAGTTCACGTTTGCAAATCTCCATGCTGAAGCTGGCGACAGCCGTCAGCCCGCCAAACCGGATTGTGCAATCGTGTAATTTGAGCAGGCTGTCCATCAATCTCCCCGTGAACGGCTCAACCGCTTCCTGGATGCGCCTCGATCACCAAACAACCCCTGAGGACGCGTCAGCATTAATACGATCAAGAGCAACGAATAGAGAATGAGCCGGTTCTCCAATAAACCCTGGTAGGCGGGTGGAACGAATTGAGTATGCGCCAGCGCACGAAGGGCCTCAGGCAAGATGGTTAACAACACTGCCGCGACGGTGACCCCAACAGTGCTTCCCATCCCTCCTAAGATCACAATGACCACAACGTCCACCGACCGGAAAAAATTAAATCCCTCCGGCGTGATGAACGCCTTGAAATGCGCGTAAAGGGCTCCAGCGATACCGGCAAAGAATGAAGCTACTACGAAGGCTAGAACTTTATATTTGGTCGTGTTGATGCCCATCGCTTCTGCGGCCACTTCGTCATCGCGGACTGTCACGAAACCACGCCCATAAGTCGAGTGCACGAGGCCAAGCACGACGTAGATACAGAGGACAACCGAGCCGTAGGTCCAAAAAAGGTTGGTGTAGCTCCCGATCACGCTCAGACCACGCGATGCGCCCAGAAAATCCGTGTTCAGAATGGCAACTCGGATAATTTCGCCAAATCCAAGCGTGACTATCGCAAGGTAATCCCCCTTTAGCCGGAGCGAGGGCACCCCGACACCGAACCCGGCAATGGCCGCCAGGATACCGGCAAAGAGCATCGAAACAAACAGCCCGACGTTCGTCGCCAAAGGGTTGCCGGGGCCCCCAAGCATTCCGAGGATGATTGGATCCAGATGATTCGACCAACTCGCTGAGGCGTAGGCTCCAATTGCCATGAAGCCGGCATGGCCCAAAGAAAATTGTCCCGTGTAACCGTTCACGAGATTGAGGCTCGTTGCCAGAATAATGTTGATACCGATGGTGATCAGAATG
>JAFAJU010000563.1 GCA_019236035.1 Verrucomicrobiota bacterium
TCTTCGACGCCCAGCCAGCGCCCTTGAATTAATTGGGGAGCAAACACTGCCGGCTTCTTAGCGCGTCCCTTTGCTAGAAGCCAGCAAAAAGTGAGTGTCCGCAGAGATTTCGACGCCTAGCCGTCGAAGAGCGCTAAGCAGGTACGACGCGCAGCGTCTGTTTAAGAGCTTTCTAGCCCGCAATGAGCGACTCGACTGAGCTCGTCGAAGTCTCCTCGATTCTCCCAGCGCGTGATTTTTGCGGGCTAGACTGGCGGGCGTTCACATCTCGTATTACTTTCGCCATCTTATGCCGAGGTCTGCTGAGTCTACGCAGAATGCCATCATTGTCCGCGGCGCGCGTCAGAACAACCTGAAAGGGCTCGATCTCGAGCTCGAGCTTAACCGGTTCCATGTGATTACGGGTCCGAGTGGGAGCGGCAAATCAAGCCTCGCGTTCGATACGATCTATGCTGAAGGCCAGCGTCGATATGTTGAAACCTTCAGTCCATACACTCGGCAGTTTCTTGAGCGCATGGACAAGCCTCTTGTGGAGGAGATTCTGGGTATCCCGCCCGCCATTGCTATCGAGCAGGCAAATCGGGTTCGTACGACTCGTTCCACGGTCGGAACGATGACGGAGATTAATGATTACCTGAAGCTTTTGATGCCACGAGCGGCACGCGGTTTCTGTCCAACGTGTCAGCGCGAGATCATTCTTGAAACTCCCACCAGCATCGCTTCAAAGGTTTTGGCAGAGCTCAAATCCCGAGCGGTCCTGGTCACGTTTGGCGTGCCGGTGCCGGCTGGGACTAAACCCGCAGATTTTTTCTCCTTCCTTAACCAGCAAGGTTTTCTGCGCGTCTGGCTGAATCGCGAACCTACTCGTACGGATGGTCCAGCCAAGGTGAAATGGCTTCCGGCGATCGTACCCGTAATTCAGGATCGCACCACCGTCGAAACGTCGAATTACGCGCGATTGGCAGAAGCCATTGAGCAAGCTCTGAAATACGGGAAAGGTCAATTGAGCGTCGTTGCGCTGAATCCGATTGAAGAGCATCCTTTCTCCGTTGGGTGGCATTGTCCCTACTGCGATATAGACATTCGACCGCCAACCCCCGGCCTGTTTTCGTTCAACAATCCGCTGGGAGCATGTCCGGCTTGCCGAGGATTCGGGCGTACCATTGGTATCGACCTGAACCGGGCCATGCCGGATCAGAGCCTGAGCATCGCGGATGGCGTCGTGAAACCTTTCCAAACCGGTCAGATGCGCCAGTGCCAACAGGATCTCGTTTCTCGCGCGCTGGATCGACAAGTCGATATCCATTGCCCATTCGAAAACCTGCCGAAGGCTGACCAGGAATGGGTAATCAACGGCGACCTTCGTCCCGATCTGAGCGCGGATGAAGTCTGGGAAAGCGGCGGCTGGTACGGAATCCGTGGGTTTTTTGATTGGATGGAAGCGCGTACCTACAAGATGCATGTGCGCGTGTTTCTGAGCCGCTACCGAGCTTATACGCTTTGCCCGCAATGTCATGGCACGCGGTTCAAACCAGAGACGCTGAACTTTCAAGTGGTAATCGGAGAAAAGCGTTTCACCCTTCCGGATCTGCAGCAGATGCCGGTTGAGGACTTGGCCGCACGGCTCGCGCAGTTACGCATCTCTGAGAAGGATACAACGGCCGAGGTCGTTCGATCCCAGATCGTCTCCCGGCTCAATTACCTTGTCGACGTAGGGCTCGGATACCTTACCTTGGACCGCGCAACCCGGTCTCTCTCGGGTGGAGAAGTGCAACGGGTGAATCTGACGACCTGTCTGGGCGCCTCCCTCGTCAGCACATTGTTTGTGCTCGACGAGCCCAGTGTCGGACTTCACCCTAGGGATGTTCACCGTCTGATAGGAGTGCTCCATGGCCTGCGTGATAAAGGGAACACGCTCCTGGTCGTCGAGCACGATGAGGCTGTCATTCGCAGCGCTGATAACCTTATCGAGGTCGGCCCTGGACGCGGCGAACTCGGTGGAAACCTGGTCTATCAGGGTCCCGTTGATGGGATCGAGGAGGCATTGCCGAACTCTTTGACCGCCGCTTATCTTACGGGCAAAAAGCGCATTCTCCCGCCAAAACAACGCCGAAAGCCGACTAAGTATCTCGAAGTCCTCGGCGCCAAAGAGCACAACCTCAAAAATGTCGATGCCAAATTTCCTCTCAACGTATTTTGCTGTGTCACCGGTGTGTCCGGCTCCGGCAAAAGCACATTGGTGCAGGATGTTCTTTACCAGAATCTGATCCGTTTGAAAGGTGGCTCAAGCGAAGAAGCAGCCGGGGTTTGTGACCGCATCGTGGGCGCACATGACATCGACGAGGTCGTACTGGTAGATCAATCGCCGCTGGCCAGATCTCCAAGATCAACGCCGGCCGTCTATGTGGGTGTATTCGATCGGATTCGAGAACTGTTCTCGGCCCTCCCCGAGTCGAAAGCCGCCGGTCTTACTCCCGCGGCCTTCTCGTTCAATTCCGGTACGGGCCGTTGTGAGCGCTGTTCAGGTCTTGGCTACGAGAAGGTCGAGATGCAATTTCTAAGCGACCAGTATATCCGCTGCGGCGAATGTGACGGAAAACGTTACCAGCCGCATTTGCTCGAGATTAAGCTGCAGGGCAAGTCCATCCACGATGTTCTCGAACTAACGATCACCGAAGCAATCGACTTCTTCAGGCCCACAAAAGCACATGAGGCGCTTGTCGGCCCTTTGCAACTTCTCAGCCAAGTCGGGCTCGGCTATTTAAGACTCGGCCAACCGGTCAACGTTTTGTCAGGAGGAGAATCGCAGCGGCTAAAGCTGGTCGGCCACCTGGCTGAAAGCAAAAAAAGCAGCCAGCACGCGCTCCTGATCTTCGACGAACCAACTACCGGCCTGCATTTTGATGATATCGCCTCTCTCTTGAGCCTTTTTCACCAGTTGGTGAACCGGGGCAACTCTTTGATCGTCATCGAACACAACCTGGACGTCATCCAGTCTGCTGATTACATCATCGACCTCGGCCCCGAAGCGGGCGCGAATGGGGGCACCATTGTCTCTGCGGGGACGCCAGAGGAGTTGTCAAAACAAGCTCGTTCACAAACCGGAATTTTCCTACGGGAAAAGTTGGCACCGCGACTATCTGCTTCGAGCGCCCGGGTGGCTGAGGTTCCCAAAATAGTCGCAAAGCCTGCGATTTCGGTCCACGGAGCCCGTCACCACAACCTGAAGAATCTCTCCCTACGGCTACCACAGGAAAAAATCATCGTAATAACCGGCTTGAGCGGTTCAGGAAAGTCGAGCTTGGCCTTTGACATTCTCTTCGCCGAAGGTCAACGGCGTTTTCTAGACAGCATGTCGGCCTATGCGCGCCAGTTCGTCGAACAACTGGAACGCCCTGATGTCGATCACGTCGAGGGTTTACCGCCAAGTGTAGCAATTGAACAACGACTGACGCATGGAGGCGGCAAATCAACCGTCGCAACCCTCACCGAGGTTTACCATTTCCTGCGTCTGCTCTTCGCTAAACTTGGGACGCAGCACTGTCCGCGGTGCAATATCCCGGTAACAAAACAGAATATCGCCGCCATCCTCAGGCAAGTGCAGGATTTTATCAAAACGACGCCGGCCACCCTGACAGCACCGCTTGTGAAGGCACGGAAGGGGTATCACAAAGAAGTTGCAGCCTGGGCGCGCCGCGAAGGATACCGCGAGTTGATCGTCGACGGCAAAAGATGCGCCATCGCCGAATTCCCGAGCCTGGAACGTTACCGGGAGCACACGATTGATGTCGTGGTCGCCCAACTCAAGAGGTCAGAAAACAAGGAGGTTCAGCAGTTGGTAAAAACGGCCCTCCGGATCGGCAACGGCTCAGCTTTTTTATTGCCTGCAGACCGCAAAACCGAGAAGGCTTCCCGTCTGTCGCCAACGAATAACGGGCCGGACTCCTATCCAAACCGGGTTGTTCTCAGCAGCGAAATGACCTGTCCAAACTGCGGAGATGCATTTGAGGAGTTGGATCCGCGTCTTTTCTCCTTCAATTCACCCCACGGCTGGTGTCCGGTCTGTAATGGTTTTGGCTACATACTCCCATTCACGGCGGACGAGGAAAAAGCCGAGTCAAAACTAGCGGCTGAGCTGATGGCCGAGCGTCGGAGTGATTGGATCGACGAAGAGAGCTTGGAACAGTGCCCCGAGTGCCGCGGGACCCGTTTGAACGCGATTGCACGCGCAGTCAGAGTGCAAGGCTACACGATTGATCAGATTACTGCGGCTCAGATCAAACAAGCCATCTCGCTCATCGAAACCCTGAAGTTCTCAGGCTCGAATCGCCCAATTGCGACGGACATATTGAATGAAATCAAGCAACGGCTCCTGTTCATGCGGCAGGTCGGCCTCGAGTATCTAACGCTCGACCGATCAGCCAAGACCTTGAGCGGAGGCGAATCCCAACGCATCCGGCTCGCCGCTCAACTCGGTTCGAATTTGCGCGGCGTCCTATATGTTTTGGATGAGCCAACCATCGGACTGCACCCACGCGATAATCAAAGACTGCTCGACACGCTGGAAGCCTTGAAAGAAAAGGGAAACACGCTCGTTGTTGTCGAACACGACGAAGAAACCATGCGACGCGCTGACTTGATTGTCGATCTGGGTCCCGGCGCCGGACGCAAGGGCGGCGAACTGGTCGTACTCGGCCCGGTTGGAGAGGTTCAAAAATGCCAAAAATCGATGACCGGGAAGTTCCTTGAGGTGCCGATTGCTCACCCGGTAAGAGGCTCCTGGAGACCGCTGCAGGAGGTGCATTGGCTCGAAATCAAAGGAGCGCACGCGAATAACCTGAAACATATCGACGTCCGGTTCCCCATCGGGCGACTCTCAGTCATTACTGGTGTCTCCGGCTCAGGAAAAAGCACGCTCCTGCGTTCGGTTCTGCTACCCGCGGTCCAAAGTCATCTGGTGAGATCGAGAGAGAAAAGGCTACCTGAAAATTCGACCTGGAGAGAGGTCACAGGAATCGAACACCTGGGCGCTGTGTTCGAGGTGGATCAATCCCCAATAGGGAAAACGTCCCGTTCAATCCCGGCAACCTATGTGAAGATTTTTGATGCCATTCGCGCTTTGTTTGCTCAGCTGCCGGAATCTCGGATCCGCGGTTATAACCCCAGTCGCTTTTCGTTTAACACCGAGGGCGGCCGCTGCGAGACTTGTGCCGGACAGGGAGTCATCAAACTTGAAATGAATTTTCTGCCCCCCAGTTACATCCCTTGCGAGGCTTGCGGCGGTAAGCGATTCAATCCGCAAACGCTCGCGGTCCAATACAACGCTAAGAGCATTGGTGATCTGCTCGAACTGACCATCGAAGAGGCCGCAGAATTCTTCAAATCACAGCCGCGAATCTTAAAACCGCTCGAGCTCCTGGTTCAAACCGGTCTTGGATATCTCCAGCTAGGCCAACCCAGTCCAACACTTAGTGGTGGTGAGGCCCAACGCCTGAAACTTGTCAGTGAATTGAAGAGCGGTGTGACAAAAAGTTTGCACGAGCGAATCCGGAAAAACGTCGCTCCAAAGTCAACCCTCTATTTATTAGAAGAACCGACGATCGGCTTGCACGTCGCTGACGTACAGCTGCTTATCGAAGTGCTGCATCGACTGGTCGACGATGGAAATACCGTCATTCTGATCGAACATAACCTGGATGTGATCGCCGAGGCGGACTACATCCTTGACATCGGCCCGGAGGCCGGCGATGCCGGCGGAGAAGTCGTAGCCGCGGGCCCACCGGAAGAAGTCGCCTGCCAAACCGCAAGTCGAACCGCCCCATTTATCCGCAAGATTCTCAGGATGGAGAAGAGGCGCAAAGTAGCATAGCGTTCCAGCCTCAGGGACCCTGAATCGCTTTTTCTTTTGTGTGGCTATCTATGAGGCGTCAGGCGGCTGCATGCTGGAGGGCTACGCCCCCTCGTAGCAGCTGCCGCGGAAGAGCTCCGCTTCACCAATTGTTTTGGAGGGGCGTTGCTTGCAACGCCTTCGGCCGACAGGCCGAAAGGACGCTGAACCACCCATCGACGACAACCCCGCGAAGGAGCTGCAAGCAGCTACCCTCCAGGTTCCCGCCGGTTCCGCGGTGGCTGCTACGACGGAGTCTAGCAGTTCTACCTTGCTGGCGTCGCCTCGTGCCGCAACTCTCTCACGTAGCGCGAGACCTCAGCCACCACATCCGTTACCCGGATCGACTCCATCAGATCATCCCCACTCCGCACCACCCGCACGTGGTCTCCGAGTGGCGCCCAGACATCGGGATCAGTGGCCCCAAATAACGCGACGGTAGGTGTTCCGACCGCTGCGGCCAGATGAGTTACCCCCGTGTCGTGACCAATGAAAAGCCGGCATTCATTGAGCCCTTCGGCTAGCCTCGAAAGATTCGCATCCAAAAGGGTTCGAAGGCCTCTGACCCGAGAACGGGCACAAAATTCCTTAACCAGTTCGTCATCCGCTTCACCACCCACTAGTAGAAAATCATCAAAGAAGTCATTCAAACGCTCAGTCAATTCGATCCAACGGTCTATCGGCCAGTTCTTCCGGGCAGAACCGCTGCCCAAATGGAATCCCATGCGTGACCAGCCCTTACGCCTCGGCCCGACAGACAACTTCGGAACCGGGTCGCCCAAAGTTAATCCGAGCTCGCCGAGCACCTCGGCGAACTGCCAAACTGCGTGAACTCCGGGCCGTAGCTGGTGGGAACCGCCTATCACCCTCCTCACCCCGGCGGCAGCCAGATTTTGCGCAATCAATCCGCCTGGATCCGACAATAAACTGACCGCCAAATCGAACGTTTCCAGTCTCCCTCGCACAATCCCTGGCATCTGCCCGGCGACGAAAAGGGGCGAAAGTTCAGCCGCATCCAATCGCTCGACCCGATCAACAAACTCCGGCATCGCCAGCCGAGCTTGGGGAAAAACGCCCCAAAACTCTATTTCAGCCTTCGGATAATTCCTCCGGATCTCGCGAAGCAGCGGGAGAACCAAGATCAAATCTCCCAGGGCGCCTCCCCGTAGTACGAGAATCTTCAAGAGAAATTCTAGCCTACATCGCTCATAAATCCTCAGACCTGTCCAGTCCGCAACGAGTGACTCGACTGAGCTCGTCGAAGTCTTGTCGCTCCGGCTTTTGAGGTGATTTTCGCGGGTTAGT
>JAFAJU010000586.1 GCA_019236035.1 Verrucomicrobiota bacterium
TTACGCCATTGTGCAAGATTCAGGCCATGCTGGACCGGTTAGCGTTTCCGGGGCGGAGCTCGACACCGAAGAAGTTTTGGTTCGGGAAGTCGCACCGAAAGAAGAAGAAAAGCGCACCTCTGCCAATCAAAGGTGAGCCGGTAGATCCGGCGGCGCTCCCAACGTTGCTATACGAGCCGCGGACTTGGTGCACTAGGGGACTGGCGTGACCATTCCACTGAAGTCAAGTCTTGTTGCCGATGTAATAACTCTCGGTTGGAGAGCTGTCTGAAAAAAATTAAAACAGTCCAGCATGTCGTTCGCATCGGCATCACGATCGGTGAGTGGCGGCAATCCGAACTTGGTCTCGATCAGTTTGAGGGGCGATGTGAAATCAAATCTGGTGTGCACCACCGTACCGCTCCGCGAATACGGCGATATGACAATTGCGGGGACGCGCGGCCCGAAACCATAACGATCGGTTTGCACGGGCGGTACGTGGTCGTAAAAACCTCCGTAGTCGTCCCAGACTAGAATGATCGCTGTGTCCTTCCAATAAGGGCTTTGCATCACCGCATTAATCAGATTGGTTACGTACCACATCCCCGTCTGTACGTTTGCCGGCGGATGTTCACTTTCCTGCGGATCCGGTGTGAGCCAGGCCACCTGGGGTAGCGTCAAATCATAAATGTCGTTGTAGAACTGTTGCGTCGAAACGATGTGAGACATTAGGTCCGCGTTCTCCTGGAACTGCCTGAAGCCCGGCAACGGATTCCAAAGCGAATGTTTCTCTGGATCTTGGCCGGTGTAATATCTCCAGCTGACGCCGGAGTTCGCGAGCAGGTCTGCCATCGTAGCAAACGTATAAACGCCGGGCTCCCCGGCAAGCCCGGGTCCCGGGTTGTTGACGAGTCCGCCCGATTGCGCGGCGACGGCATAGAGGTGATTCGGCTCGCTCGGCCCCATCAACGAAGAAAAAAACTCGTCGCAAAGAGTAAAGCGTCGAGCGTATTCCCAGTAGTTCGGGATCTCGTGATAATCCATATAGGAAAGGGTATAGAGGACGAAATCCGGCGGAGGAGGCGGGGGCGGGCCATTTGACTCGGGCACGCTTTGAGAGTCTTGCGGGTCAGCAAACGGAGCGTCTTCGTCGTCGGCGGTGATAGCGGCCGGCGTGGGGGTTGGAACCGGGTGCACGAGCTTCGGGTTCGGCGTTGGCACTGGTTTTCCATCCCAGTAAAACCTCAGGGCTTGAGGCCACTCCGCCCAAATAAATCCGTCCATCCGTCCATCGTCGTAAGCGGTCCGCGCCGCTTGCCAGGAATGAGAAAGATCTTTCGGGATATGCAACGCAGTCAGATGGAACGGCTTGTATTTGGGGGGCCCGCCCGGATGCTCTGGCAGGGCGGTGCCGGGCGGAATACCGCTGGCATTTGGAAAGGTACCGAAGTAACTGTCGAAAGTGTGGTTTTCCTGAATGATGTAAATGAAATGATTAATCGGAAAATTCTGGGGCACCTGCGCCAGGACGCTTGGGCAACCTGACGCAAACACAAGGAGCGCGGAGAATCCTATTTTAGTAGCGTTCCAGAGAACTCGAAATGACTCTGGGGATGAAGTCGGTAGCGTCATGGTAACTTTTGACGGCCCGACTTGATACAGAGTTTCAGAAGATGAACATGGACTCCCGAAAAGACGGTTTTGAGACGTTTGACGCCGGTCGCGCGGGAGAGCGCCCCTCCTCCTGGCGCAAACCCGCATCCCGCGGCCCCACGGCCAAACGAGGGGCCGGTTTCGGCCCGTAGCGCATCCCTAATTTTTCAGCAGAATCGGATCTGAGCTCAAACTCTTCTCGATCTCAAGGATACGCGCGCGCTTTGCCTCTTTCTGCCGATTTAAATCGGCCTGAATACTCTGGAATTCGCTGTCAGACTTGAAAGGATTCAGCCCTGGATCGTTGGGCCCTAACACCGGATCCGGGAAGCCGCCATTGGCTAAAAGGTCGCGCAGTTGCCGGTAGGCCTCCTTGTCGCGGTTGAGAAGCCGAAAACCGACCGACAGGTCAAAGCGCATCCACCGGGGCGACTTCGCCGTTGGCAATTTTTGTTGGGCCAGAGCTACGACCCGTTCAGCTGTCCGACGCGCTTCTGCGTCCTGGCCGGACTCATGCAACGCGAGCGCCAGGCGAAGCAAGGCCGTTGGATTTTCGCTATCTGCCTTGAGCTTGCCTTCGACTGATTGAATAACAGCCAACCAGTCTCCCACTTGCATAACACAGAAAAGAGTCAGATCGGCGACCGTGGTGTAGTGCGTCTTAAGATCGGGTGGTAATTGCTGCAGTCCGGCCAGAGCCCCGGCATAGTCTCCACGGTACACAAGCCGTTCGCATTCCATTAGACGACGCCTCCGCGGATCAGGCTCCAGGTCGATGGCGCGCTGCATCCAGGTTTCGGCCAGACCCTTCTCCTCAACCGTCCAGCAGATCAAAGCAAGCTCATAAGGCGCCCACGAATCATACGGATTCGTCGCGAAACATTTTCGAATGGCCGCGTACATGTCCTCTTCACGTCTGAACTCCGTAAATTCGGCTGCCGCGACGCGGTTCGCGTCCCAATCATTTGGCGCAAGCGCCAGGGCCGTGCGTACCGGTGCACTCATTCGGTCAAACCAACCCTTCAGGTTGAAAGCGCCGGCGAGCCCGATGTATGCGCGCGGTTGCTTCGGATCGAGCGTAATCGCTTGTTGGAAAAGGTCAATTGCGGAATCCAACCAGAAATCCTCTCCCTGGAACCGCTTTACTCTCTCGAGATAGGCGTTCCCCAATCCAATATAGGCGAGTACAAACTTCGGGTCGTTTTCCAACGCCTGCCTGAAGAGCGCAGCAGCTTTATCGTTATCGTCCTGACGATGCAGCTGCAACCGTGTCCATCCCTCAAGGTAGAGATCGTAGGCGGTCCAATTTTCGGTTGGTTTGCGGCGAATATTGGTCCGTTCGTCCGTGGAAAGTCTTGCTCGCAGCGCCGCGGAAATCTGCTCCGCCACATCGCTCTGGATCGCGAAGACATCCTTCATCTCGCGGTCGTATGATGCACCCCATAGCCGCTGATTCGTGCGAGCGTCGTAGAGAATTGTAAGGATCTTGACCCGATTTTCGATTCGTTGAACGCTGCTGTCCAAAATGGCACCAACCCCCAGGTCGGTGGCAATTTCCTTCAGCGGCTTGCGTTGCTGGTTTGGCGCGTCCTTATAGCGCAGAACCGAACTTCGCGCGATGACTCGTAAATCCGCTATTTTGGACAATTCATAAATCACCTCGGAGGTCAATCCGTCGCTGAAGTATTCGTTCTCCCTATTGTCGCTCAGGTTGTCGAATGGCAGCACGGCGATCGACTTAGCCGTGGCAAAGGATGGTGGTGATTGCGGTCCAAAGAAATATAGACCGACCAACGATGCGCAGGTCAAAACGACGGCCACGAGGAGCGTAGCGAGCAACCGTTTCCCGCGCCGCCACGACCGCTGCTGAGCCCGGGCAACCTTCCGGATGGCCTCGGGGGAGGCCGAGGTCTTCGACTCCAAAGCCTTCTTCACGGCCCTCAGCGCCGCCAGAAGCGCAGCCGGATCCTGCGGGCGGCGAGAGGGGTCTTTTTCCAGCATGAATTGAAGCAAAGCCACCACTGGCCCTTGGATATGTTGCAGCTGATCGAGGGGGAGCGGAGCGTGCAAATGCCGGCTAATGACCTCAGTGGTGGTGCCGCCGAAGGGCACCTTGGCCGTGAGCATCTCCCAGAGAGTGACACCTAAAGAATAGAAATCCGAACGAATATCTACCTCACCCCCCGCACACTGCTCAGGACTCGCGAATAACGGAGTTCCAGCGAATGTGCCCGGGGCGGAGATTGCCGGGTCCGATTGCGAACTCGTGGCCGCTCTGGCCAAACCGAAATCAATGACTTTGACTCGGACAGCGCTGTCCTCGGCAAAGCTGAGCATAAGATTCGCAGGCTTGATATCGCGATGAACAATCTGTTCTTTGTGCGCCGCTCCCAGCGCAGCGGCGACCTGCTCGGCAATATCGAGGGATAACGCCACATCCAGTGGCCCTTGGCGTTTGATCAGGTGTTCAAGAGATTCACCGTCCACAAACTCCATGGCGTAGAAATAGTCGCGGCCTTTTGTCCCGAGGTGAAATACCGAGGCTACATTAGGATGCCGAATGCGAGCCGCTGATCGGGCTTCGCGGACAAACCGGACACGCGCGGATTCGTTCTCGAGGTAGCGCGCGTTGATGACCTTTAACGCCACTGGGCAGCGAAGATTGGTGTCGAAGGCTTTGTAGGTCACGCCCATTGCACCCCGACCCAACTCAATCGCTGTTCCATCGGCACTAGCCAAGAGTTGATAGTGGTCAAATTTCTTCGGCGCAAGTGCGAGTTGTTTGTCCGAGAGTGCGTCCTCCATTCCGTCGACGCCTGTGGTCACCTCTGATTCGACTTCTCCATCGTCGAGCGCCTCGCGCAGCTGGCAAACCGGACACCGGTCGACCGGACGGGAAGCCGGAATTTTAGTGCCGCACTTTGGACAAGTGGAAATAGCCCCTACCTCGCTTGACGGTGTGGTGTCGGCGCGTGAGTCAACCGTGCGATCACCGGAACCTTGATTCATAGCCGGCCCTCTGCTGCCGCCAGCGCATCGCACAGCGCATGGATTTCCTGATCGATGTCCGCCGGATCCGAAACCGTGCGGCCGATCTCCTGGCGCAAAATCGCGCCATAATGCTTGCGGAACCGGTGAATCAAAGTTTTAGCTGCGCCAAGACCGACCCCGAGCGACTTGGCGATTTCCTCATACGGCGGAGGGCCTTTGCCGGTCTCAATCCCAACGAAGACCTTAAGCACTTCGAACCGGGCCGTCTCGCCACGCGACGCATATTCTTGCCCCAAACGTTCCACCGCCCGGTCAAGCAAAGTCAGCGCCCAGCGAGCATCGAAGATTTTCTCCGCCGTCAAATGATCGGCCGGTTCAAACCGATAACGGCTCTCGGCATCCTCTGCGTCCAGGAATACAAATTCACGATTGCCGCCCCGTTTGAGACAACGTGCTCGGGTCGCCTCGTCCAAAAGAAAATTCTGGAATGAAGCGAGCAAGAAAGATCGGAACTTCCCTTTCAGCGGATGGACCTGCTTGAGAGCTCGACGTTCCAGCAGGTGGAGAAAAAATCCCTGAGTCAGGTCCTGAGCGTCGGGCGGCCCATGGCCGCGACGACGAGCGAAAGCGTACAACGGATACCAATACGATCGGCAGAGCTCGGTCAACGCCTCTTGACTTCCCGGCAGCCTGCTCTCAGCGGCAACAAGGATTGCGCTCCATCGCGTTGTGCGAAAGCGCGCTGGATCGCCTGCAGATGAGCCATGCTCCCGATCCACCCGAATCTCCAGGGCTGATTTGTTCAGATTAGCGGTCAATTTTGCCGTTCTTACCGGGCCTGGTCAAACGACAAAAACTAAACCGTTTGGGTGATGGACGGGATCATTTCTGGTTTCTCGCTTCTGGTCGGGGCCCGAAACTCAGGCCAGACACCGGAACGAGAAACCAGAAACGCGATGCAGCAGGGTTAGGTGAAATCCCCAACCGACGAAACCAGTTCCTGTGTCAGCCATTGTAAGCCCGTATCTCGGTTCGCCCTTTGATGCCACACCATCTCCACATCCGCCGTCATAGGTGAATAGGGCAAGTCCAACAATACGACTTGGGTATGCGCCGTTAGCCAAAGCGCGAGCCGATGCGGCAGCTTGGCTACCATGTCGGTCACTTCCAGCAAGGGCGCTACTGCCGCAAAATGCGACACACAAACCGCCGCGCGACCGACGAAATGTACCTCTTCATCTTGAAATTCCAGCAAGGCGCGCTCAAACCAGACTCGGCGTTCCACGCCATGCTCGCTCATGAAGCCATCGCGTTCATTTTCCTCGGTTCCAGTCAAGTCTACGACCGCGTGCGGAAATTCGAAGAGCCTTTCTTTCGTGACCTTACCATGGGTCAACGGGTGCCCGGCACGTACCACGATCGCTTCCTGTTCCTGGTAAAGCGTACGGCGACACATGCTGTCAGGTAGTCGACCGAACCAGCCAATAATAAGATCGACGTGATCAGCTTCGAGTTGCCGAACAACGTCGATGCGGTTCGACGGGAACACTCTCAGGTCGACGTTCGGCGCGCTCTTGACTAAGCGTTGGAGGAGCGCCGGAAGAACGAGCGCGGTTATTCCATCACTCGCTGCGATCCGGAAACTTCGGTCAGCCTCGGCTGGTACAAACGGTTTTGCCATTAAAGCTAGGTGGAAATTCTGCAACCCTTTTTGAATATCCAACGCCAGCTCACGCGCGCGTCTAGTCGGCTGCATACCCGAGCCGCTTGGAACAAAGAGCTCGTCGCCGATCATCTGCCGTAGCCGGCTCAAGGCGTGGCTGACCGCCGAGGGAGTTATCGAAAGCGCCTGCGCAGCTTTCGTCACACTCCCTTGCTGCAGGATCGCTTCAAATATCAAAAATAAATTAAGATCGATTCTTCGAAGCTGGCTAACCTTTGCCGACTGGGCGGCTTCTTTGGACTTCTTCGAATCGAAGCTCATGGTCTACGACTTCTCGTTGTCCAGAGCAGCCGCGTTAAGTCCTGTTGTGCGTTCCGTGCAGAACCGTCAGCGTGATCTGGCAATCAGGACAGAACGCGGCGAGGGTGATGAGGTCCGTGTTGCAGTGCGAGACTCAGGAATCGGCTTTGATCCACTGGACGTCGAACGAATATTTGATGCTTTCCATTCCACCAAACCCGGCGGCATGGGCATGGGTTTGGCGATCAGCCGTTCAATCTTGGAAGCGCACGGCGGACGATTATGGGCGACATCGAATCCCGATTTTGGCGCTACTTTACAGTTCATTCTGCCGGTGCAGACGCCCAATTAGCAGACATTTTTAGGTGGGTGTTAGTTTGCCGGCTAACATAAGATTTAACGATCCTGATAATCCCGCCACGACAGAACAGAGCTGGAGGGGCGTTGCTTGCAACGCCTTCGGCCGACAGGCCGAAAGGCCTCTGAAGCGCCATCGATGAGAACCCCGCAAAAGGAGCTGCAAGCAGCTCCCCTCCAGGATCCAGGGCTCCAGGCTGCCGCAAGTTTTGAGTTTTTGATTTAGTCTAGCCTGCATCGCTCACAAATCTTCAGAGATTTGTGAGCGATGCAGGCTCAGGCAGCAGAATCTCCGGCTACGCCGGACCATTCTGCTGCTCTTTGAAGAGAAGAGTTTAGAAACAGGTTGTTACGAATCCTCAATTGTAAAACAGGCTCTTGAACAGACGC
>JAFAJU010000330.1 GCA_019236035.1 Verrucomicrobiota bacterium
GGGCGCGCTCCCGCGCGACCGGCGTGGCACGCGGAATCAAAAATTCTCCGCGATGAAGCTACCAATCGCGGCAAACGCTCCGTTAATCTTTTCCTTCGTAGCAGTAGATCCGACCGTGACCGTGCCCAACATCAATTGAACTCCGCCGATCAATAAAGCGCATCCGCGCGACAAATGATTCATGAATGTGGCGAAATTCTAGCAGGCATCGCTGATTCGGCAACTGGGGGGCGGCCTCCCACGAATCGCTATATCCAAGGTTGTGGCTGGCCGATAACCTCCCGACCTGTCGCGATCTCGCCCTACCGATTGGGGTGGCCGACGGGATTTGAACCCGCAACAACCGGAACCACAATCCGGGGCTCTACCGTTGAGCTACGACCACCATACGGGTGCGGAAACTGAAATTAGCTCAAGTTCGTATTCCGCCAAGGAGATTTTCGCCGCAAACATTGCAATAGCGTTCTGATCTATTATGGTCGAAGCTTGATCTTGACCATAGAGCACCGTTCAGAGTTGGGACCCTCGGAGGGCTCGGGAGACTTGGCATGTGGACCGACAAGTGAAATCGCTTGGTTTTGCCGCTCTGAATTTGATTAGGGTTCTGGCGGTGGTCGCGCTGTCGTGCGAAGCGGTTAACGCTCAGTTTTTGTCCCACGAACATCCGGTCGGACCAGGCGAAATCAAGCTTGGAGCCTCAAATGCCCAGACCGGGCGCTTGGGTTTTCAGGGGACCGCCATCAAGCAAGGATCTCTCGCCTGTCTTGCCCGGGTGAATAAAGAAGGTGGAATTTTCGATCGCAAACTGGTCTTAGTAGACTATGACGACCGGTATGAACCTATAGAAGCGGTGAGCAACACCGAGCGTCTCATTGATCGGGACAAGGTCTTCGCACTGATAAATTTTCTCGGGACGCCAACTTGTCGTTCGGTCCTGCCAATGTTGAACGAAGCGCATATAGTCCTTCTTGGCCCAATTTCGGGCGCGGCGTTTCTACGGCAGCCGATGCAGCCGCTGGTTTTCAACACTCGCGCAAGTTACGAGGAGGAGGCAGAGATGTTGGTCGGGCACCTTGTTTCTGACCTTGGTTGCAAAAGAATTGCCCTTTTCCGTCAGGATGACAGCTATGGGGATGCCGGTAAGATCGCGGTTCTTGACGCATTAAGACGCCGCGGACTTCAATTGGTGGGCGAGGGTGACTACGTCCGGAATTCAGTAAGAGCTCCGGACGCGCTCTATCACATTGCCAAAACTAAACCGGATGGGGTGATCCTGTTTGGCACTTACAAGCCATGCGCAGATTTCATTCGGGGGGCGAAACAAATAGGCCTGAAAAACACAGTGTTCTGTAATGTTTCATTTGTTGGAACCGAACCACTGATCAAATACCTGGCCGAAGACGGTGATGGAGTCATTGTTTCTCAAGTGGTTCCTTCTCCGTTTGATGATTCTTTGCCGCTCGTTCACGACTACCAGACGGATATGCGTGCGATTGGAGCGACAGAATTCAGCTACATGAGTCTGGAGGCCTACGTGAACTGCTCAGTGATGGTCACGGCACTGCGGCAGGCCGGGCCAAACTTGTCCGAAGAGGCTTTAATCCAATCGCTGGAGAATCTGAATATCGATTTCCGGTCGTTTGCGATTAGTTTTACGCCGGACACCCGACAGGGAACTCACCAGGTGTTTCTCACCAAGATCGATCACGGGCGTGCTGTACCGATCGAAAAGTTAGATCCAGCTGACTTCGGAAGATGAGCGTCGCACGAACCGAGTTGCACGAGGTCCAAGTCAATGACAGTGACGAGTCATTAGCCTCGCGGGGGCTAACTATCCGGTCGAAGTTGCTGCTTTTTACGACAGGGATTGGCTTCCTGATCCTCGCAGCGCTTGCAATTACAGCGTTCTTCTTGTCGGCGGTAGCTTTGAGGAAAGCAAGATTGGACGGGTTTCAGTCCCTCCGGACTTCTCTTTCGCAAGCGATCAACACCTATTTCGCCGACCAGCGGCGCGATATTACTGCCCAAGCGGAATTACAAACGATTCGATACGCCGTTACAGAATTGTCGTCTGGCTACGAGCATTTAATTGAGGACCTTGATGCTGCGGGCTTCAAGGTAGATCCCGCGTTCCTCAGCCAGGTCCGGCAAAGTCTCCGTGACGCCTACGAGCAAGCGCCCATGGCCGATCTTCGGAAACTCGGGGAGCACGTCGGCACCTTTGACGAATTCAGTGACCTGAGTCCCGTGGCAGCGATTCTGCAATATGTTTACATTCTGAAAAATCCGTCAAGTCCCGGATCAAAATACCAGGAAAACTCGGTGGCGGATATTTCGAAAAACGAGAATCTCCCAGCCGATTTTCGAAGTGCGTTCTCCAAGACGATGTTTGCGCGAGCAATGGATCGCTATCACGGACTGTTCGAGACGGTCGTCCGCCGGAACAGCTACTTCGACCTGATGTTGATAGATGATCTTGGCAATGTTGTTTACACGTTTGAAAAGGGGTGGGACTTCGGAACGAATGTCTTCAAAGGTTGGCGAGAACGTTCTCCGCTGGAGAAGGTGTTTCTGGGTGCCTGGTACGGGTCAAGTACCTCCGGAGATCATGCTTCCGGCGAGGAAATCGTCATTACCGACCTGGAGCGGTATGCGGGCGCATCGGGAGCTCCGATGCTTTTTTTGAGTTGCCCAATTAACAATCGGTTAGGGGGCAGGTTAGGGGTGGTCGTACACAAGATTGCTAGTAACACCTTCACCGACATGGTTACGTTTCAAGGTCGTTGGTCGGCTGTAGGGCTGGGTGAGACCGGGGAGGCTTACATCGTTGGACCGGACCTGAGGCTGCGTACCGAATCCCGATTCGTGAAGGAGATGCCGGAGAAGATGAAGTCCCTGTCGTTTGAGCCGGACGGTTCTCCGGGGCCTCTCACCTCGATTTTGGGGGCTCCGTTGCACAACACGGCGGTCGAGAACATTTATTCTGATCAAACGTTGTTCAACGAAGGCGAGGTTACTTTCTTTGATGATATCGGTCGGGAATCACTCGGAGTTTATAAACAGCTGGGCACACCAGGGTTGGACTGGGGATTAGTCATAACTATTAGCACTGATGAAGCGTTTTCTCCGGCCGTCCATCTGACCCGGCTGATCGCATTCGGGGGATTCATTATTTTGATTGTCGCGATATTGGCCGCTTTAGCTTTCGGGCACCTCCTTTCCGGGCCGATCGTACAGTTGGTCAACACCGCCGAAAGGATCGGGTCGGGAGACCTCTCGGCTCGGGCCCCGATCTCCAGCCGGGATGAAATTGGATTCCTGGCGGAGCGATTCAACTACATGATCGACCAGGTGGAAGAGCGGAATC
>JAFAJU010000351.1 GCA_019236035.1 Verrucomicrobiota bacterium
CCGGTGGCTTGGCAGCAGTTGGTTTCCAGTTCGGCATAACGGTTCTCGAACAGGCCTGGACGCGGCTTTCACGCATCGAGACGGAATATTTTATTTTGGTCAGCCTGGTGACAATTCTGACCGCCTCACTGGTGGCGGGCTCGCTGGTAACGCTGGCCTGTCCTGAAGCCGCCGGAAGCGGTGTCCCCCGATTGAAGATCGCCTTCTGGAGGGATTTTGGGTTTGCGCCAATCAAGATCGTATTTGTGAAATTCTTCGCCAGCATCATCACAATAGGAGGTGGATGCAGTCTTGGGCGGGAAGAACCAACCATTCACATCGCCGGCGCTCTCGCATCGAATCTTGCAGGGATACTCGGCGTTGCCAAACAAGGACGCCGTCCTGCGCTCTTATCTGGCGCTGCCGCAGGATTGGCAGCCGCGTTCAACGCTCCCTTGTCGGCCATTACCTTCGTCATGGAAGAGATCGTTGAGGATTTGAACAATACGCGCTTTCTAGCGCAAACCCTCGTCGCGTCGGTCACCGCGACCTTTGTCACGCATTTGTTTCTCGGAGAAGCCCCGGCGTTTGTCATTCCGCCCATGCAACATTTTTCCTGGGCGCTTTCCTTGCTGGTGACTCCCACTGCGGCACTCGCGGCGGTGGTCGGAGTCGCTTTCCAAAAGGGCACATTGCTGTGGCGAGACGCGATCAAAAAAATTGACTCTGTTCCGGCCTGGCTTAAGCCGGCGATTGGTGCCGGAATGAACTGGCTGTTGGGAATCATCGTGTTCGTTTCAATCGCCCGCCTGGGGGTATTCGGTCTCGGTTACCAGGATCTGGAATCGATCCTTCGCGGTGAGGTGGGCGGACCCTCGGTCCTGATCATGCTGGCCGCAAAATTTGCGGCTACGATGGCGGTCTACGCCTGGGGCGGTTCCGGCGGCATATTTGGCCCAACGCTCTTTCTAGGGGCAGCGACTGGATTCCTCTTCAGCGCCATTTGCAGTCCGATTGGACATCTGTCGCAAAGCGACCAACTGGCTTTGACCGTGGCAGGGATGAGCGCCTGCCTTGGCGCGGTGGTCCGTGCGCCGATCACATCGATCCTGATCGTTTTCGAAATGACTCATCAGTTCGCTTTCGTACCGCTGCTGATGATCGGCGCGATCGCCAGTCAGGCGGTAAGCCGTGCATTGTGTTCTGCAAATTTTTACAGCGAGGTGGTCGAGCGGGATGGGATCGAACTCGAACGCCACATTCCTCCCCGGTCGCTGGCGACGCTGCACCACCGGCCTGTTTCTACACTGGCAAACTTTTCGCCGGTGTTCGCGAGAAGCCTGGATCGTGTGCAAGTAGAAAAACTATGCGCAGCCCATCCTTATCAGCAATTCCCGTTAGTGATCGACGGTCGGCTCGTTGGCGTGCTCGATCGAAAATCGCTCCTCTCTGGTTACGCGCCTGAAGCGGTTGTGCAACAGGCTGAAACGGTTTCCGCATCCGCGACCATCGGAGAAGCCGTCTTGAGGATGGTGGATAAATCAGTGAGTTTGCTTGTGGTGCTTTCACCGGCAGATGAGTCGCCCATTGGGATCGTCACCTTGCACGATGTCGTTCGACTCCAGAGCCACATGGCCGATAGCATGTAGTGAGAAAGAAGAAAGAAGAAAGGAACTCAAGAACTCGAGCACTCGAGAACTCAAGAAGAGGCCATGGAACCGTTTCCTCCTCTCTACAAAAAGACGCTGTTCGTTACAGGAGCAAGTCGCGGGATTGGGTTGGCCATCGCTTTGCGTGCCGCGAAAGATGGAGCGAACGTCGCGATTGTCGCCAAAACGAGCGAACCCCATCCCCGTCTCCCGGGAACGATCTACACAGCCGCCGAAGCCATCAGAAAAGCTGGCGGCCAACCCTTGCCTATCGCAACAGATATTCGGGTTGAACAGCAGGTTGCCAACGCAGTCGAGCAGACAGTTCATCGGTTTGGCGGGATCGACATTCTGGTCAACAACGCAAGTGCTATCCAATTATCGAGTACGCTTGATATTGACTTGAAGCGCTTCGACTTGATGTACCAGATCAATACGCGAGGCACTTTTCTCTGTTCGAAACTCTGCCTTCCGTTTCTGCAAAAGGCCGCGTCTGCCCATGTGTTAACTATGGCTCCGCCGATCGCACTGGAACCCAAGTGGTTCGATCGGCATGTGGCCTACACCGTTTCGAAGTATGCAATGGCGCTGATCACCTTCGGCCTCGCAGCGGAATTCCGGGCGCTCCGAATCGCATTTAACTGTCTTTGGCCAAAAACAGTGATTCAAACCGCGGCGCTCGCCATGATCCCAGGCATCGATGTAAACCGTTGCCGGACCCCGGATATCGTGGCGGACGCCGCTTATGCGATCCTAAGAAAAGATCCCGCATTATTTTCCGGAAATTTTTGCATTGATGAAGACATCTTGAGGGCCGAAGGCGTCACCGATTTTGACCACTACGCAGTCGACCAATCCCGCGTACCGTTACCGGATCTGTTCATTGACTGAAGCCCGGTAGCGGTAGGGCGTGACGTTACCAAACAGTAGCCTGCCCATACCCGACCGATTTTGGGCTGAAGCGAACGAATTTCCATGGACAAATTGGCGCGTCCTCGACTAACTAGGGGCTTGCTTCCCGCCTGAGCTCTCAATGATTCCGAAAAAAATCTCCGTAATCACCGCCACAAACCTCGTGGTCGCCAATATGGTCGGAACCGGCATTTTCACGAGTCTCGGGTTCCAGGTCGCGGCCATCACCTCCGATTTCGCTTTGATTGCCCTCTGGGCGGTAGGAGGAGTCGCCGCGTTGTGCGGTGCCCTCAGTTATGCAGAGTTGGCAACAGCGCTTCCCCGGTCCGGCGGAGAATACCATTATCTCTCCAGGATTTACCATCCGGCACTTGGCTTTCTCGCCGGTTGGATTTCAGCGGTAGTCGGGTTCCCGGCGCCGATCGCCTTGGCCGGTATTGCTTTCGGAGAATACTTCAAGGTGTTTACGCCCGGAATTTCGCCCGTGGTAATTTCCCTGTTTATTGTCTATATAATCACCATAGTGCATCTCTTCGGGCTGCGCACAGAAGAGTTGTTCCAGAATGGATCGACATTTTTAAAGCTCGGGTTGATTTTCGTTTTGATCATCGCCGGACTATTTGTTGCTCACCCGCAGCAGCTCGATTTGACTCCCGGTCCCGAAACCTTTGGCACTCTGGTTTCCGGTCCGTTCGCGGTCAGTCTGGTGTACGTCATGTATGCTTATTCCGGTTGGAACGCCGCGACCTATATCACGGAGGAGGTACGTAACCCGGCTAGGAACGTTCCATGGGCTCTTCTGGTTGGCACGGTTACTGTAACAGTCTTGTACCTGGTTCTGAATTACGTGTTTCTTCTCGCCGCGCCGAAATCGGTTCTCGCCGGCCAAGTCGAGGTAGGGCTTCTCGCCGGACAGGCAATCTTTGGCCCTATTGGCGGCAAAATCGTAAGCGCCCTTATCAGCGTGGGACTCATTGCCACGATCAGCGCGATGGCGTGGATCGGCCCTCGCATAACGAAAAGGATGTCGGAGGATCTACCGAAATTGCGGCTTTTCGGCCGGAGTTCAGCGAACGGTACTCCCTATGTCGCCATCATTTTTCAGTTGATCGTCGTGACGGCGCTGGTCGCCACCGGGACTTTCCAGACCGTGTTGATTTATACGCAATTCAGTTTGTTGCTCTCTTCTTTTCTGACCGTGCTCGGCTTGATCGTATTGCGAATTCGGGAGCCGAATCTTGAACGTCCATATAGAGTCTGGGGTTATCCGCTGACGCCGATCATCTTCCTGGCGATTACCTTGCACATGATGGTCTACGTGGTTCGTGACAAGCCGAAGGAATCTCTGCTCGGACTGATCACTGTTATCGCCGGACTGATCATATTTTTCTTCTCCAAAGAGCCCCGGCGAACAGTCCATCCCCAGGCTTCGAAATAGTTCAATGGCTAACACTATCATGAACCACTGGTCTGCCCTAAGAGCCATACTCATCCTGATTGTCTCTGCGACAGTGCCGCTGTCCGCCCAGGAACCTGCGCAGGTTCCACCCATAGGTGCTCCGACTCAGCAAGAACTACAGCCTGGTACTGCACCATCGACACCCTTGGCGTCGCCCTCACCGGCAGCGCAGGCACCCCAAGCGGTCGCACCAAGCTCGCCTGCAAATGATGCCGCCCGCTACTTAGCTGGTTTACCCGTGGCCCCCGGATCGCCCCTCGCGGCGCTCGCTCAGGATCCCCGCTGGACGGCTCACGCAAAGGCGATGAATCAGGCCTTTGCGCAGCTGGACCAGCGCCAACTCAATAATATTCGGGTATTTCAGGCTGATAACGTCGCGCCGGTGACTCAGCAGAGCCACACTTGCGTCTATCTGTTCAGCGGGCCGGACTTTCTGTATGCCGACGCGATGTTCCCCAACTGCTCGACATATGTCCTCCAAGGCCTTGAACCCATCGATCCAATTCCGGATCTTTCGACGGTCCCGTCTGCCGCGTTGTTCGGCACGCTCCAGAATATTCAATTATCATTGAACACGATTTTGAGTTTCAGCTTCTTCAAAACGAAAGACATGCGGGAAGATTTTGAACGCTCACAGTTGAAAGGTGCTCTCCCATCAATTTTCGTGTTCATGGCGCGAACCGGGAAAGAGATTAAGGAAATACAGTACATCTCTTTGGACAAGGCGGGCAACGTCGGTCAGGGTTTCCAAGGCGCGACCCGAGGCGCGAAAATCACTTTTACTGACGCTGCCAGCGGATCAGAGAAACTGTTGTACTACTTCACTTCCGATCTTTCGGATGAAGCGATAAAGCGAAACTCAGGCTTGCTCCACTTCTGTCAAAGCCTCGGGCCGGCGAACAGTTTGCTGAAAGCGGCTTCCTACCTCCTTCACGAAGGAGGATTCGATTTGGTGCGGAATTTTCTGCTGCAGAACAGCTCAGCTATTCTGCAGGACGATTCAGGGATCCCCGTGCACTATTTCCCACCGGACCACTGGACTCTGCGGTTTTTTGGCGTCTACACTGCGCCGATCGATCTGTTCAAGAAATTCTATCAGGCCGATCTACGGAAGTACTATGCGGAGAGTTCTCCGAAGCCCCTCACATTTGGCTTCGGCTACCGGTGGAGCAGCCGTACTTCGACCTTGTTTCTCGCGGTCCGGAAGTAGGCGAAGCGTCCCGCTTTGCATTCTTCGGTACTAAGCAAACCCAGAGGGTTCGCCTACCGGTTGTTCGCAAGTCTCTGTTCGCCTTCCCCAAATATCAGGCGCAAGAAATGGGCATCGGAGAAGCGGCCATCGTCTCGGCCTTGGCGTACAATGATCAGGTCCATCGAGGGAACTATAAACATGCGTTGGTACCCGGAACCAATGGCCGCAATCAAATCTTTAGGGGCTTCTCGACAGAGA
>JAFAJU010000412.1 GCA_019236035.1 Verrucomicrobiota bacterium
AGTGTCACCACGGTTTGATAGCGTAAGCCTACGGGAAGCAAGATTTCGCGGCAGTGAGGGGTATCTTCGAACTGTCGTTGCGTGATACAGTCGGTCACGCGGATCGCCCCTCTCCGCCCCGCTTTGTATGCCGGCACCACGGGATGCGTAGGCATGAGTTGATGTGATCTCAGCATTTGCGCCTTCGACCAGAGATCTTCGCTTCGGAAACTCGTCACGGCACCAGTTTTCAGATCGCGTTGCACAAGTGTTAAGGTCGCACCTGGGATCAGCGCTCCCACGGCGGAGAAGAGTTTCTCGGGCAGGGCCGCCACATCCATGGTCGAATGGATTTGTTCCAGGGCTTGCATCAACGCCTGGAGCTCGAAAATATCTGGCGAATTCATCAACTAAAGCGCGGGGCTTCTTCTCAAAACTCTGCGGGAAACTCGAAATATCGGTGCGGAAGCCGAGTGCTTTAGAGAAAAATTTCTGGCACTAATTTTCGTGCACAGGCCGGATAAATCGCAAACAGGTTTAATGCGATGCCCAAGTCCGCGGATTCGACAGTGCAAGTCGAACTCCCGCGGCTCGGACGGAGCCTCGCCCGCCTTACCACAGCGTTGGGGCGATTCCTGGCGTGTGCAAATCTTATAGACTCACATGTTCGCGGAGCTGGTCCTCAAACTTCTCCAGCTCGTCGCCGCTGATCTCCGAAATACAGAGATAATTCAATCCTGCCTGGTTCCAGCCACAAAACTGGTAACCGCGCTCAGACTGAACGTCCAGGTCGACTTTTCGGCGTGTGGCCGGCCAGATAAACAGGTTGATGACCTGTTTCCCGCGCTGGTACACAACGACTGCGACCGGTCGCTTCTCGAGAATATCCACTCGACCGCCAACCAGGGTGTAGCCCGCCGGCGTAAGGTCGACAACCGGAGGGGAGTAATCCACCTTGCCATTGAACCATGGCTTGACGGTTTGCTGGTCGCCAGACCGGCAATCGACCAAATGAGAAACCATCAGCGAACGGGCGTGGTTGGAAATCGCTTCAGTCACCAGCTCCTGATCTTTGTTCTGATAAAATGTCAGCCAGGTCCAGGCCAGCGCGAAGCCCAAAACAAGCGCGGCGAACGCGTAGGCCAGCGGACGCGCATTGGCAAAGAGCCAGGCAGGTTCGGCTTCCTTTCGCAACGTAGAGCGAATCTTTGATTTCAGGTTTCGCGGTGCCTTGTAAAGTTCCATATTCGTCCGCAGCAATAAGCTGAAGCTTGCGATCCGTTCGGCCTCCTCTTTACAGGCAGGGCAGCCGGCCAGATGTGCTTCCATTTCCAGTTGCCGGGTTAAGTCCAACTCCCCGTCGGCGTATGCATCCAACAATTGTCTGGCCTCGTCACAGTCCATTCGCTGCCTCCGAACTTCGAACTTGTGCGAACTCTTGTTGCAGCCGCCGGCGCGCTCGACTCAACCGGGACATGACGGTTCCAGGCGGAACACCAAGGGCCAGCGCTAGTTCCTTGTAGGACAGGCCTTCGATCTCGTACAGGATGATGATCTCACGAAACTCCGTGGGTAGCCGTCCCAAGGCGCTCTGTAAGTGTTCCTTTACTTTTTCGCTCACAATTTCTTTTGTTGATTCATTGAATGACACAATCTCGGCGTGTTTTTCCTCCTCATAAGGCACCAGCTTTTCGTCAGCAGCATGTCTGTTTAACCAGTTGTACGCCGTGTTCCGGACAATCGTCAGCAGCCAGGCCCTGCCATTGCCGCCTCGGAATCCGTGGTATCCTTTGAATGCTCGCAGGTAGGTCTCCTGGACTACGTCTTGCGCGTCCTGGTCATGTTGGACAATCCAACGCGCAAGGTTGTAGGCCGCATCCAGGTAGGGCAGAAATGTCTCTTCAAACCGGCGCCGCTCTTCTCCCATACAGTAAGGACTGAAGTTTGCGTCGATTTATTCCCCGGCAGGAGCAGTTCGTTTCAGCGGGAATAAACCAACCGGATTTCCGGTATGCACAGATAAGCCGACACAGTCCTTTGATTCGGCGACCGACCAGCATCCATCTTTAACCACCTAAGCAGAGAATCTGAAAAATCACTCCGTTTTATGAAAGAGCTTCCCGCGGACTATATAGCACAGAATGGCGATGACGATAAAATCGATCGTCGCGGATTTTTGAAATGCATGGCCTGGGCCGGCACCGGCATTGTCTGGTCAATTAATGGAGGTATTCTGACCTCAACGGTTCTGGGCGAATCAACGACCGACGGATCAAAAATCGCAGCGGCCGACCTGAATTTTGTTCAGATAAGCGACAGTCACATCGGTTTCAATAAGCCGGCTAATACCGATGTGGTGGGGACCTGCCGGGAAACGATTGCGCGCATCAATGCCCTGCCAAAGGCGCCCGAGTTCCTGCTCCACACCGGCGATCTGACACACCTTTCAGATCCGGCACAGTTCGATACGCTGGCTCAGCTCTTGAAAGACTGCAAAACCAAGGATGTTTTTTACGTCCCGGGCGAGCACGACATCTATGACAGCGGCGTGCTCTTCAAGGAACGATTCGGCAAAAACACGCAGGGGGCGGGTTGGTATAGCTTTGACCAGAAAGGGGTGCATTTCATCGGTCTGGTCAACGTTGCAAACATCCAGGAAGGCGGCTTGGGCACGCTAGGCCAAGAGCAGCTAGAATGGCTGGAGAACGACGTGAAAGCGTTGGCGACCAGCACGCCCATTGTCGTGTTCGCTCACATTCCGCTCTGGGCGGTCTATCCACAATGGGGTTGGGGAACCGACGATGCGGAGAAAGCCCTGGCGTACTTGAAGGGGTTCGGATCGGTGACCGTATTGAACGGGCACATTCACCAGGTCATGCAGAAGGTGGAAGGCAACATCACTTTCCATACCGCCCGAGGAACGGCGTTCCCTTTGCCAACGCCCGGCTCGGCGCCCAAGCCTTTGCCGGTTGTCGTCGAAGCTGCTCAGCTTAAGAAGATGCTCGGACTGACCAGTGTGAATTACACCGAAACGAACCACAGCCTAGCCGTCGTTGACTCAACGCTCTCGTAAAAACTGTCCATGATTCCTTGGGAACAACTTCATGGGGCGATGACCCACTTTCCCATCGCCCTGCTCCTGTTTTCTGCCGCTTGCGACTTGGCGTCGGTTGTCCTCCACAAGTTCACGTTTGCTCGTGAACTGCGGCGAGTAAGCTTTTATGGTGTGGCGGTTTCGGCAATCGCGTCGGTGGGAGCCGTCGTTTCAGGAATCGCGCTGACTAACGGCAACATGTGGGGGCGGGGCGATCTTGGCTGGCATCATCGATTTATCTGGCCGGCGTTTGGCCTGCTGGTGGCCTTAGCCGTCTGGAGGCTGATCGTAAAAGACGCCATGTCTCGAGCCGGACTATGCGTCTATCTGGTTTTGATGGTGATGGCCTCCGGATTCATTGCCGCCGCGGGCTATTTCGGTGGAGAACTGGTCCTGGGCGGAGGCTGAGCGATGTTCAATGAGGTCGAAATCAGAGCGGCCACAACGGCATTCATCGCCTCGGTTTGCGTGCTGACGGTGACGTTTGTCGGCGGCGGGATCTATTGGCAGCACAACGGTCGACTCGCGAAAGACAAACCGTCATCCGAATCGGAAGCGCTGGTGGCAAAAGGCCGCAGTCTTTTTCTGCAAAGTTGCTCGCATTGCCATGGCCGGGATGCGGACGGAGGTGAGGATGCACCCAGTCTGCTGAAGCTCCAGATCAGCGGCGCACACATGACCCTGGTCATCCAGAATGGTATCAAAGATGAGATGCCGTCCTTCGCCAAAAAATACAACGACGCTGACGTCGAAAAAATTGTAGCCTACCTGAAGACTCTGAAGTGAGACCGTTAGAGACCGTCTTTCGATTGCCCGAGTTCCTTCATCTTCAATTCGATGCGCAGCCGATCCAACTGATCGAACGAAAGATTGTTAAACAATTGTAAGCGGTAACGTATGCGTGATGCAGTCCGAAAATAGGCTGATTCGACTTCTTCCGGGCTACCACGGACGAGCGACGGATCTTCGTAGGGCCAATGAGCCAGGATTGGCTTGCCAGGAAACGCGTGACTGGTCTCTTCCGCTTGTTCGGAGACGCTCACTATGAAATCGAGTTGACTGTCTTTGAATTCTTCCCAGGACTTGCTTCTGGCATCGGACGCGTCGATTCGGAATTTGTCTTTCAAAATTCCGAGGGTAATCGGGGACACCTCACCTCTGGGTTTGACCCCGGCGCTGAAGGCGTCGAAGCGACTCGAACCAAGTTCCCGCATAAAATACTCTGCAAAGATGCTTCGGCTGGCATTCCAAGTGCAGAGGAAAAGAATCCTAAATTTCTGGCCAGAGGTCTCCATAGGTAAATTCAGGCGATTTACCAAGAGGGTATCAGATACCCGATGATTGTGTCTGCAAAAACCGGTTTAGCCTGCATCGCGAACGACGCAGGCTATGGCAGCGGAATCTCCGGCTACGCCGGTAAATTCCGCTGCTTCCTAGCCTCGTTGCGCGCTAGGAAGCGACCATTACGACGATAATGATCTGACCATCGCGCCAATCGGGGCCGCGAATAAAGAGGGGACTGCCCTGTCCTACTCTGGCCTGGGTTTCCATCACCTGCTGGGTGCCTTGGAGGAACAGCAGCCTGACCAGGTATTTTCCGTCTGTGGCCCGGGATAAGTTGGTCAGCACCACTTGAATGTCGCCGGCCGCGACGAGGAGGTTGTCACGTTGGTCTTCGACGGGAGTTTCCCGCTGCGCAATCACTCGATAACTGGAGTACCCGAGTCCGTGGCGGAGCCGAGCATCGTATCCGTTCAACCGCGGTGGTAACTCAAAGCTTTTACCGGCGTTCGACGCAAACAGCAAACAACTCCACACCTGCGCCCCCGCATGGACTGGCATGGCGACACTACTTAGCAAAACAATAGAGGCTACCAGCTGCCAGGACCGAAAGGCTATCTTCGGCTTTGAGAGACTTTTCTCCTTAAGAGTTCGCATTAACTATTGTTCTGTCCGCGCAATAGACGACCCCAGATTCAATCCGAGATCCTATTTCGCGGACAGGACACTAATCAGCGCTTCAGATCCGAATCGGGCGGCAATTTATCTAAACCTTCAAGCTTGATAATGGTCATATCTTTCTGGTTATCGACCGTCGCCTTGACCTTGTCAGAGGTCTTGGTCTTCAAAACTTCAGCCACATATCCGGAACGCGGATCTGCAAGGTTTCCCCGCGGGATCATGGTAAAGAAGAGGGCAAATCCTACGCCCAAGGCGAAGAGGCCCCCCCAAGCCAGGCGGGGCAAACCGAACAAAGTCCGAGACGAGGAGCGGCCGCCGGACTTAGCTTTCTCCCGGTCAATCTGCGACATGATCTGCGAATTGAAGAAATCGGGATTGGGAAGTTCCCGGCCACCTAAGTTGTCTCTCAACAGTTTTTTGAGTTTCAAAAACTGAGCTTGCTCCCACTCAATCGAGGGATGCTCTTGCTCGAACGATCTCAACTCTTCCCCGGTCAGGGTGCCGTCGAGCCAGGCGGTGAACTTTTCCTCAAAGGTTTTCATACACGTCACGCAACAG
>JAFAJU010000555.1 GCA_019236035.1 Verrucomicrobiota bacterium
CGCACACATAGTCCGTGTCCTTAAGGGTCAAGACAATCAAATAGTGGCCCCGTCCGAGTCCGAGCGCGCGAGAAGCAGTGGCTTTTGTTTCTTCGTGCTCAGCCTTCCCGTGGATGATTGAGGTAACCTGTTCGACTGCGTTCTGACGAACGCGTTTCCAAACGCTCATGACATCGCCACAGGTAGTGTCCACTATCTGGCAACCGCGTTCCTGGATCTTCTTCAGGGTGATCAGATCAGTCCCGAAAGCCGGGACGATCACAACATCGTCTGCGCTCAACTCGTCGATCTCAGCTTCTCGTCCATTGCCGAGCAGGTTTTTTATTCCCATGGCTGCGATCTGTTCATTCACCAATGGGTTGTGAATGATCTCCCCCAGGATGAACAATCGGCTTTCAGAAAAAACCTTGCGCGCTGCGTACGCAAGATCGATCGCCCGCTCGACCCCGTAACAAAACCCGAACTGCTTTGCTAGCCGCACCGTCGTGTCGCGCACGTTTAAAACACCTCCATTCGCACGGATGCGCTCAACGACGACGCTTCGGTAGTGCGATTGGACCTGCTCCTGCACCTTCGCCATGACGTCTGGCGTTCGGAGATTGATCTTCTTCGGTTTTACAGGAGCAGGTGTTGATGGTGCGGACATAGTAGACCGTAGCCGAATCTTCGGCCGGATGCTGAGATTTATTGTTCTTGAAGCAGGGGGCCCTGCGGCGGCGCGAAGACCGCATCGGAAACCATGTAGGTCGCGGGCGGATCCGGGTCCGCGTAGTCCCTTGGGCGGGGTGCGTCTTTGCCAACGGTCTGGTCTTCGGGCTGAGTCTGCTCGATGTTAACCGGCGTTCCTACATGGACGAGTGCAAAAAACTTAGGCGCAGCGTTTGGGTGGAGACGCAAGCATCCGTGCGAATGCGGGATTGGCCAGACGGCGCCCTGGTGAAAGCCGTAAGCCGGCTTGAATTCCACCCAGTAGGCCATTGGGTAGCCGACGTAGTGGAAACCCGAACCGGGAGAATGATCGCTGGTCCCTGGTACAACGTAGTTACCTTTTGCCCAAAAACCGTAGGTTGCAGATCGCTTTCTGCGGATTTTGTCAGTGACACGATAAGATCCGGTCGGCGTTGTCGCCCCGGTTTTTCCGATTGTGGTCGGCGTTACCAGTAACGGCCGATTCCCTTCCATTACGTAAACCATGCGGTTTTGGAGTGAAACCTTGACGCGAACAGCGTCCGCATTCCTCGGTTTGTACGCTACAACGTCGTATTTCTTTGAAATAGTAGTTGTCAGAGTCGTACAGCCGGTGAGCAGAGCGAAGCCGATGGCAGTTCCAACAAATAGTGCACGAAGGTAATAGATTCTCATACTGACGGGTCGATTAGGCGTCTATTTTACTTTATCGTAAAAATTTGCAAGAAAGGAAAACTGCGCGGCGTAGCCGCAACCAAAAGCGGTGCGCGGCGGCGCCGCTATGCCAGCCACCGACTTGGTGCACTAACCTTGTTCTCTGTGCCAGCGCGCATGTTCGCGAATTTGCTCGCCCAGCGTCTTTGCTTTTTCCGGGAATTCCTGACTTTCGACTTCGAGATCGAATTGTGTCGATTGATTGGCGTAGAAGGGATATTGACGCATTGCCGCGGAAGGTTTGTAGCGCCAATGCTTATACACCCAAAGCCAATACTCCGGATTCGCGCGGATGATCGGCTCGAACTGATTCCAGCAGGCCTGAGTGATCTGCTGGTATGACAGGCCGGGCGGGAATCGGAGCCATGGCAAAATGCGCACGGCGTAGCCGCCATCTCCTCGCGGCACAGTGACCCAGGGCACAATCGGGTAGCCGGTTCGTTGGTGGAGGAAGGCATGGAGTTGGGTGACGCGCATTTTCAAGCCGAAACCTTCAATCACGACGGCCGAGTCACGCAGTTTGAGTGTCAAGTCTGTGAACAGAAAGACCGATTCGCCAGCGCGGAGCCCTCGCAGCAGGCGTACCACAGCATTTTCGGGCACGATGATTTTATTGCCGCAGGCTTCCCGCAGCCTCCTGAAGATCGGAGTTAAACGCTCGTTTTTGAATGGTTGCGAGATGATGGTGAACGGTTTTCCCTTAAGGCCGATGAACGTACCGGCTAATTCGACGTTCCCAAAGTGAGGGGTGATAGCAATAATCGGAACGTCAGACTCGATTATCTCGCGAAGTCTCTCCGGATCCTCAAATGAGACAAACTTGTCCACGTTTTCCCTGGTCAAACGGGTCGTCCAGAAAAGCTCAAGAAAATTTCTGCCAAGGACTTGAAGAGAGCGTTTGGCTAAGTGACGCCGGTGTGCGAGGTCGAACTCGGAGCCGTACACGACCTCGAGATTAGCCAGGGCAACGGCGCGACCCTTCGCATCCGCCCAAAACACCAACGATCCGGCCGCGTCCGCGATCTGCTGCCATATCCTGAGCGGAAAAATCGGTACCAGCCGGCCAAAGAAGCTTACCAACAGCCATTCAAGCCAATACCGAATGCGTTTCGATGTCACTCTGAAGAGTCCTCGCTTCTAATCAGGGACGCAACTCCGGGAGTTGATGCGGCGGCAGAGGCGTGTCGGTGTATCGATGTGGCACGGGCGTCTCGCCCGTGATCGGGGGCGCTCCCGCGCGTCTGGCGCCGTACCTCTAAAGCAGGCGAATTGGGATAAGCGACGCAGCGTGCAACCGCAGGTACGAGCCGATCCGAGCAGCAAAAGCAACGGATCAGGCCATACAGCGCCGGAGCGCCTCCCATCACGGGCGAGACGCCCGTGCCACATCGATAGGCCGGTCAAAACCTCCTTTCCGGTTTTCGGTACATCTCGCGGAACGGATGTTCGTCCAGGAGATTCGCTTCGATGCCGCCGATCTTCCGGCTGTCGTAGATTTGAATCCCGACATAATAATACAAGGGGCAGATCGGTGTTCCCTGGTTGAGAAGAATGTCTTCGGCCTGGTGTAAGATCTGGAGGCGCCTGTTGTTATCTGATTCCAACGCGGCAGCTGCCACTAAATCGTCGTACTCCTTGCTGCTCCAGCCGGTGCGGTTGTTGCCGCCACCAGTTAAAAAGCAATCAATAAATGTGTTCGGATCGTTGTAATCGCCGACCCAGCTCGACCTCGCGAAATCGTAGTCGAGCCGGCCCAACGAATTTAGGTAGACTTTCCACTCCTGCTTCTGGAGTTCCACGTGAACTCCAAGTCCGTCGGATAACATGCTCTGGATTTCGACGGCGATGTCTTCATTCAGCTTCTTATTGTCATAAAGGTAGGTGACCGTGGGGAATGCCTTGCCACCGGGATATCCTGCGTCGGCCAAGAGTTGGCGTGCCCGTTGCAAATCGCGGCCGAACATTTTCGGGGGCTGGTAGCCACCGGCTGTTCCGGGCGGGGTGAAGGAGTATGCCGGCGGTTCGCCGGCCTGGGTGATCTTCTTTACAATGCGGTCGCGATCAATCGCCATGGCGATGGCCTGACGAATCCGAACGTCGTCGAACGGCTTTCTGGTTACATTGAACCTGATAAAATAGTTTCCCAGGAAAGGCGCCGCGTGGAAATCCGGACGCGTTTTCAATTCCGGAATGAGTGAGGAAGGAGTCAAACCTTTGTCCAGAATAAGATCGGCCACCTTCGATGCGTAAAAATTGTAAGCCGTGATCGAATTGTCGATCGGCAGGGCGTCTATAGTATTCAGCCCAACGTGCTCGGCATCCCAGTAGAATGGGTTTTTCTCCAATCGGATTCGGTAGTTCAGTCGCCATTCTTTAAGCTGGAACGGACCATCGTTCACGAGCTTGCCGGGCTTGATCCAGTCATCACCATACTTATCCACGGTTGGCAAGTGAACCGGGAGAAATGTCATAAAGCAACACAGATACAAAAAGTAGGGAACCGGGGCTTCCAGCGTGACCTCTAGCGTTCGTGCATTGATCACGTTGATACCGACCTGGCTAAAGTCCTTGAGTTTACCCTCGTTAAAGGGCTGGGCGTTCTTAATGTGGTAGAATAAGTACGCGTACTCGCAAGCGGTCTCGGGCAGCAATGCACGCTTCCAGGATTGGGCAAAGTCATTTGCAGTCACCGGATCGCCGTTGCTCCATTTGGCATTGGCACGCAGGTGAAAGATGTAAGTTTTGCTGCCATTTGAGAGATCCCAACTCTCGGCCATACCCGGCTGCGGTTCTCCGAAGCGATCGAAGCGGAGGAGC
>JAFAJU010000049.1 GCA_019236035.1 Verrucomicrobiota bacterium
GACCTTGCTGACGGATGACAGCAAGCTGATCAGCGACGTGTTTTTCGAATGCGCCAAGCATAGGGAGTGTCGGGGGAGTGTCAGCGCCAGTGCCAGTGTCAGTCAGAAGCGGTGCTTCTCTATAAACGCCGAATGGGATTTATTGCAACGCTTCAGGAAAATTCCCTGGCATTCGCCGGTGACTAATGATCTGAGACTGACGCTCCCACTGGCACTGGCACTGACACTAACACTCCGCCTCACAAGTCGCTCCATGTGAGAATGATCTTCCCTGACCGGCCACTTCTCATGAGCTGAAAAGCTTGTTCGAATTCCGAATACGGAAATCGATGGGTGACGACCGGCGAGATATCCAGCCCGGATTGAATCATCGTCGTCATCTTGTACCAGGTCTCGTACATTTCTCGTCCATATATTCCTTTGATCGTGAGCCCGTTAAAAACGACCAGATCCCAATCAATGGCCGCATGTTTCGATTGAATGCCGAGTAACGCAATTTTTCCGCCATGGCACATGCCGGCGAGCATGCTGCTCAGTGCGTCGCTATTTCCTGACATTTCCAAGCCCACATCAAAGCCCTCCCTCATCCCCAACTCCTGCATTACTTCGTTCAGGGACTCCTCCCGGACATCCACCGCCATCGTTGCACCCAACTTTCTGGCGAGGTCAAGCCGGTACGGGTTTACGTCGGTCACAACCACGTAGCGGGCGCCCGCGTGTTTGGCGATAGCCACGGCCATGATCCCTATCGGTCCGGCGCCGGTTATCAAGACATCCTCACCCAGCACATCGAAAGAGAGTGCCGTGTGAACCGCGTTTCCGAGCGGATCAAAGCAGGAAAGAATATCCAAGGGAATTTTTGGGTCCGCCAACCAGACGTTTGTCTGCGGGATAGACAGGTATTCGGCAAACGCTCCCGGACGATTTACGCCGACTCCCGTTGTCTTGTTACAGAGATGCCGGCGCCCCGCGAGACAATTCCGGCAGCGCCCGCAGACAATATGCCCTTCGCCGGTCACGATCATGTCAGGCTGAAAATCGATGACGTGACTTCCGACCGATTCTATAACTCCGACGAACTCGTGCCCGATCGGCATCGGTGTCGGAATGGTGCGCTGCGCCCAGGAATCCCATTCATAGATGTGGACATCGGTCCCGCAGATCGACGAACGGAGGATTCGAATCAATACATCAAACTCGCCCACCGCCGGCACAGGGATCTCTTCCAGCCAGAGCCCTGGGCCACGCTCCTTTTTCACGAGTGCTTGCATTGTTCTCATCGTCAGAGGGTGATGTCGTTGTCGAACGGGTAACATCGTTGGGCCGAAGAATTACGCAAGTGAGGGTGGCACCAAGGGACGCGCTCCTACAGCGTATCGGCGCAGGCGAACACAAGTGTCACACAGAGGTCACCAAGGTCAGACGAGGTCGCGAAGGCTAGTTAAAGGGTGTTCCGAATCGAGCGATACCCAATGCACGTGTTTTATTTATTAAGCTCCAACAAAACCTGTGACCTTCTCTGACCTCCGTGACCTTTGTGTGACCATTTTGATCGCAACAAAACGCATGCTATCTCGGGGACAGGACACTAATATGCTCCCGTGCGCCTTTTAGCTCTCGACCCTGCGCTCCGGAATTCCGGGTATGCGATCCTTGAGAAGAATGGAACCAGGATGCAGGCGGTCAGTTACGGAGTCATCCGGAACAAAGCGCACTTATCGATGCCGGGTTGTCTGGTGGAGATTCATCGTCAGATTGACGAGCTGATTCGTCTTCACAGCCCTGAGGCGTGTGCCGTTGAAGGGCTGATCTATGTCCAGAACACGCGTACGGCGATTACGCTTGGAGCAGCTCGAGGATCCGCCCTGCTCGCGGCTGCCCAACATGGGTTAGCCATTTACGAATACCCTCCCAGGCGCGTTAAGCAGGCGATTGTGGGTCAGGGTGGAGCACAAAAAGCGCAAATCGGATTCATGGTGCGGTCGATCCTTGGGCTAGAGGAAACGCCTGACACCGATGCCGCGGACGCATTGGCGATTGGGCTGACTCACTTCCAGATGCACAGTTCACCGCTGGCGGTGCACCAGGCCATTCGCCCCTTATGAGAATCGAATGGTTGGGCCGGATCGAGTACCAGACTGGTCTTCAGATTCAGAACGAAAGACTCGAAAGTTGCCTCGACGACGGCGTCGAGACGGTAATCTTACTCGAGCATGAACCCGTCTACACGATTGGCCGGCTCCCGGATAAATCGAGTTTGCGCAACGCGGACCGGCTTCCGTATCCGGTATTCGAAATCAACCGGGGCGGCCAGGCCACCTATCACGGACCCGGCCAGTTGGTTGGTTATCCGATTCTTGATCTGCGCCTTCGTGGCCGGGATCTGCATCACTACCTGCGGGAATTGGAACGGCTCCTGATCGGTTTGCTCGCGGATTTCGGAATACGGGGTGCCAGCATTGAAGGAAAGACAGGAGTCTGGATTGAAGACCGGAAGATTGCCTCGATCGGTGTGGGAGTTCGCAAATGGGTAACGATGCACGGTTTTGCTCTTAATGTTGCGAGCGAGCTGCGCGGATTTGAGAGTATCACGCCCTGCGGCATCTCCGGCGTCAGAATGACGTCGATCAGCAGCGAGTTAGAAAGAGAAATCTCACTCGAAACGGTCCGCGAAAAACTGGTTCCGCACCTGTATCGGCATCTTGAGCCTGCATCGCTCACGAATCTCTGAAGATTTGTGAGCGATGCAGGCTACCGGCGCAGGGCCGGGATATTACCAATCCAAGTGGTGATCAAAGCCAGGATCATGGTCGAGCCAAACAGGCTGGCGGCGAAATCTCCGGCGTGTCGGGCGGGTACAAACAAGAGTGCGAACGAGATGAGCCCGCCCAGATAAACAAAGGCTCCGATGAGACTAAAAACGATTCGACCCGCCTTGGAGCGGTTCGTGAAGACCAGCGACATCGGGAACACCGCGCCGACAAGAGTCAAACCCAAGAAGATCAGGCCGACCTGCTTGAGCAGCAGGCCGGCGCCAAACAGTGCGAGGCCGAAAAGCACACCGCCGCCGACCACGATCGCCTCCCGCTTCTCGCCAGGTCGCAACGCGTGGCGAGCAAATCGGTCAAACAACAGAAACAGATTTCCAACACCCCTTGCTACCCAGATCCATAGAACGAACAGGCAATACACTGCGACGAGAGCGAATCCAATCGGCGCCAACGGCCCGACAAAAGTAACGTTGGCTAGTTGCATCAGGAGCAGAAGCCCGATCACCACTAATCCACGGCGGGTGCGCCCCAGACGTTCCATTGCAAAGCTGTATTTCAGGTACGCGCGATAAAATGGCGATCTTGCGCGAAAAGCATGCAACAGCCCTTCTCGTGCCTCCGGATGCTCCGGATCGATGCGCAGAGCCGCTAGAAAATGTCGTTCGGCAGCCGGCACAGCTCCCTGCTGCAACGCCAGCATCCCTGCCGACGAGTGAGTCCAAGGATTTTCCGGGTTTCTCGCCAGCAGCCCGCGAATATGCGCGTCGCTTTCCTCCGTTTTACCCTGTAAACGGAGCGCATCTGCCAGGCTGTCGCCGGCGGCTTCGTTTTCGCCGTCGAGCGCGAGCGCTTGCCGCGCGGCACGCTCCGCATCCTGCGGTTTGCCCGAAACCAGCATGACCACCGACTCCGCGACATAGGAATCCGGCGAATCGGGCGCCAGCCTTCTCGCTTGCTCAACCGCGTCCAGCGCCTCTTTCGTGTGGCCAAGCAGTATCAGAATATTTGCCCTCTGTGCATGATAGAAAGCTCGATTCGGACACAACCGCAGCGCTTGATCAATCATGGACAGCGCTTCTAAGCGATTCTTCGGATCACGCATCAAACAAGTTGCCAAAAAAAAGAAGCTTTGAGGATCCTGCGGATCGTTTTGTATCGCCTGTCGCAGATAGTGTTCGGCCTCTCGGTATCGGCCTTGCTTCACAAACAGAAGTGCGCGCGTGAAAGGCTCGCTCATTTGCGGATTCCCAAGAAAGTCAACACATCGTCGTAGAACCCTCCCTGGTTGGCGTAAAGCGCGTAATTTTTCGCACTCTCGAACCAGGCGCGTGTGGATGGCTTCATGCTCTTGCAAGCCTGGAGAAGGTCATCTGTGGTCAAAGGCACCACCCGACCCACTTTCATCGCTCGCGAGAGGGCTCGCTCTGTCGCAATATCAAAGATCGATCTCAAGTCAGCTCCGGAAAATTCCTTCGTGCGCTTTGCCAAGGTCTTGGCATCCAGCCGCTGCAAAGGCTTATCACGTGCCAGGATTTCGATGATCGCTTCGCGCGCCGGCTCATCCGGCGGAGGCACAAAAATAACTCGATCGAAGCGACCCGGGCGCCTGAATGCGGCGTCCAAATGCCAGGGAGCATTCGTCGCGCCGAGTATCAGGATTCCCTCGTTGCTTCCGATGTTTCCGTCCATCTCCGCCAAGAACTGGTTGATAACTGTGCGAATCGCGCTTTCCCGGAAATCCTTTCGATCTGCAGCCAAGGCGTCTACTTCGTCAAAAAAGAGAATTGCGGGGGCATTGTCCCGGGCCAACTGAAACAATTGATGCAGATTTTTCTCACTGTTTCCGACGTAAAGATCCAGAATCTGATGGATCCCAACCGAGATGAAATTGGCTTGAATCTCTCCCGCAGTCGCTTTGCTGATCAAGGTTTTGCCGCACCCCGGCGGCCCGTAGAGGAGCACGCCTCCACCCGGCTTTTTGCCATACGCCTTGAACAAAGCGCGATTTTCAAGCGGGTAGATGATCTTCATCCGAATCTCTTCTTTGATCTCCTCCATCCCACCCACGCTTGCGAAAGAGATCTCCGGTCTTTCGAGGTCAGCCACCTCGTTGGGACCGGCATCGAATTCCTCTGCCGACTCCCAGGTCTCTGATTCGGCATCCGGAACGGCGCCATCGGTCGAAGTTTCCGGCCATTCGAACCCGATCTCTCGTTCAAGTACCGGATCTCGCAGGCTTGGTTTCAGCTTCAACGCCTTCTGATAATTTTCCGCTGCCAACGTTTGATCGCTTTCGGCCATTGCCAGACGGGTGAGCAAAATCCAAGCCTCTGCGAAAGAAGGATCCGCCTGCACCAACGCTTCGGCGCGGACCACAGCTTCGGAGGTGTTCCCGCTCAAATAGAGGGCGCCGGCGATCCCGAGTTTGGCCTGCACATTCGCAGGGTCATTCTGCAGAACGCGATTAAACGCCGCTCTGGCTTCATCGAAATTCAGTTCGTCCAGACAGGCCTGACCGAAGATAAGAAGAAGCGGAATATTCTGCGGCGACAAAGCTACAGCATCGCGGAGTGAGTCGAGCCTGGGCGTCATGGAAGAACCACTACCTACGTTGGCGGATAAATCGAACAGAAATTAGGTGCGATTCGGGTTCTATTGGGGTTTCTGGTTTCTCGCGGGTTGCGGCGTGCTGCAATCTACCGCCGTAGGCGAACCGTCTCGGTTTGCTCTGTTCGGAGGAATGCAAAGCGAGACACTTCGCCTACCAGATCGCACGGGACGCTTCGCTTACCCTGCGCTGGCAAGAATTAGATCCAAAATCGCAAGGGTTCCAATAAATTGGCCATCGTCGTTCTCAACGACTGCTTCCCGATCCGGAGTCTGAGCGAATTTCAGCAGCGCTTGTTCAATCGAGTCTTCCGGTTTCACAGTGATGCACGGTAAGGTTCGGAGCTGGCTGACTGTAGAATCGAGTCGCGCCTTCCCTTGATGCG
>JAFAJU010000076.1 GCA_019236035.1 Verrucomicrobiota bacterium
GACTCATCAGCCGCTCAGCTTGGATACCGGTACGATAGCGCGCGCTTTGAGCGCAGTAGGCACAGTCCTCACTACACCCACCTGTTTTGATGCTCAGTAACGTGCAGAGCTGAATTTCACGCTTATTCCACTGAGACGAAAACGTGGCCCGCGCGCGCTCTATCAAGTCGAAGAACGGGGTCGAGTAGATGCGCTGTAGCTCGGCTAGGGTCATCGAGACGGTCCACTAATATCCCGTGCTCCATTTTCCCGTGGAGGATACCAGCACCGGTAACTCGTTGGTCATGTACTGTGTTTTGCCCACCGCTCCGACCATCTTCGCCCCGGTAGCCCCGTACCACATCTTTGACATGCTTTCCGCCGTGTAGCATCCCCAGCTCTGGACATGCGCGTCCCTTGCAAAAATTCCACGGTGCAACTTATCCTTTAGCTCATTTTCGTGAAGCCAGACCTTCGAGCCACTCCCTATTTCGTTGCTGTAGTCAAACATGAAACAGGCCCGGTTTGAATGGCCGAAATAATCGAACGTTGCGATCTTATTGCGGTCGCGATCCGCTCCGTAATTTAGGTAGTAACAGAGTTGCTCGGTAGTGTTGAAAAAAATCAGGTGCAGAGCGTATTTGTCCCGGACCGACTGGATGATGCTAAAAAGATTCTCATGTTCCTGTGATTGGCGGCGCGCATAGCCGCGCTGGTAGACCAGCCAGGTAATCTGTGCCGAAGGTCCAAATTGCTGCCGGAGCTGCTCGATCCGTAACCGGCTCGCCCGCACGAAATTCATCCACCAGTTATCGTGCGGCTGAGCTTTGAACTTTTCCCACACCATCAGCGAAGGACCTCCGGTGACCACAATATGCTCACCCGTGTCCTGAGCGATCGCCGCAGAGCTCAAAATCAGGCTGGCCAACAACACTGAGCGCAATCGAGACATGGCGTGGTATTAGCGCGGGTTACGAAAACTTTCCAGTTTTTCGATATGAACAGTGATCGCCACCGATATGGCAAGCATCATGCCCGTCTGATAGAGCGAGTAAACGGGGAGATAGAATCGCGCACCAAAAAAAGTGGTTAAGCAGTTACCAAGCGCGACCAAGAACCCCAGTACGATCAAGCCTATAGCGTAGCAGACACCCAATTTCGCCAATGGAACCCGGGAGGCCGACCACAAGGCGTAGCTGCCGAATACCACCGTCAGGCCTACCATCGCTAGCATTGGAATTCCCTCGAGGATATGGAAATAGGGAACACACTGCCAGATAGCGTTATAATGGCCCACTTCGTATTGAAACGACACGAGACCTCTCAACCGGCCATATCTCGGCTCGGGCAACTGCGTCTGTAACCAATCGGTTAGAACAAAGGGCGGGTAGGCCAGATCCGTTTGCGTGAACATTGGCGATCGCAAGAAATCTGACCAAACGGCCTTCCAGAAATGCGGTTCCACTTGAAGCAAGACGCACGTTGCGATGCGATTCAGCTTGAGGTCTATCTGCCAGGTCCGTTGCTGCATCTCGTGGAAGCCGGATCGGACGAGGATTTCATCAATTTTATAAAACAAAAACATGTCAGCCCATTTATCGCCTTGGTTCAAGGAGTGATCTAAAGCCTCAAGCGATTCAGTAATCACTGGATCGCCCAGCTTCCTACTGATCCGGTTGACGATATCAGCTCTGTCCTGCTCCGAAAGGCCGTTCAGGTAACTCAAGCGCCATTCAAACGTTTCTCCGAAAGTTGATCGGAAGGGAACCCGGAAAAGCCAGCACATCGTCTGTTGGACGAGCACCGAAATGCCAATAGCAAAAAGGCCAACGACAATGAAAAGCAGAAACCTTCGGCTGTTCGAGAATCTCGTTTGAAGATTAGACAAAGCTGTTGACGTTCCGCGCTGGATCAGCTCGCTAATCGTTAGCGGCAGCAGAACCAGCGGCAGCAAACTCGCGAAGATCGCATTGATTTGCCGGGTAAGAGCCGCTGCGACGAGCAACGCAAAATAGGTCAGCACGCTTCGCCTGCTTAGTTCATTTGACCTCAGGCAATTCCAGCCTTGAGCCACGATCAGGTACACCAGCGAATTGCTGAAGGCCTCGCTGCCGACGCAATTCGCATAGATATACAACCATGGAGTCAGCGCGAAGAGCGCAGCAAAAACGCCTCTCAACACAAAACTATCGCTGAGCGTTCTCACCGTAAAGAACAGCGAGAAGACGAGGAAAAGATGTTGGACTACCAGCAGAGTATAAATTCCTACATCGTTTAACGGTGTGATGCTGATAGAGAGATAAGGAATGCCGTGGCCGCCGAGCAAGCTTCCCACGGTTCCCGCCCCAATGAGAATCAACCTTCCGAACAGGCAGTAGCCGGGTAGCCAGTGGATAATAGCTTTCGGAGCGAAAGTTGAAGCCACTTCGTTGAAACCGTCTGAATCACGCCAAAGCGGCGGCAACGTGAGCAAAATGTAAATCGACGGTAGCGACAATATCAGAAGGATGATCCATTGCCCCCGGGCTAGCCCGCAAAAATCACGCGCTGGGAGAATCGACGAGCTCATTGCAGGCTAGAAAGCTCTTAAACAGACGCTGGGCGTCTGCTTAAGAGCCTGATTTTTAGTTATGAATTCGAAACAAACTGTTTTTAGACTCTTCTCTGCAAAAAGCAGCGGAATTTGCCAGCGTAGCTGGAGATTCCGCTGCCATAGCCTGCAGCGCTCACAAATCTCTAAAGATTTGTGAGCGCTGCAGGCTAGTGCCTCGAGCTGCTTGTGCGGCTTCGACACTGGCACTGGCACTGGCACTGGCACTGACACTCACTCACTCCCTTCAACGCCGGAGAAAGTCTTCAACGGCCTGGAAAAAAGCATCTGGTGCTTCCAAATGCGGTATATGCCCGACGTTCGGCAACTCGACCAGACGCGCGCCGGGAATCGCTTCGGTGGCCTTTTTTGCCAACTCCGGAATATTTCCAAGATTCCGGCGCAGATCTATCGGCGCACGGTCTTTGCCGACGGCAGTGTGGTCTTCCTGTCCAATGATAAGAAGAGTGGGAACCTTAATCTCAGAGAGTTCGTAACAAACAGGCTGCTGGTAAATCATCAGGGTCGTTAACGCCGCACATAATGCCCAGCGCGGAAAATCGCCGCTCAGACTCACGCGCATACGCGGGGCCACAAACACTTCTGCCTTTTCCTTTGGAAAGGTCACGAAGTACCCCTGCACATATTTCCGGTAATCTTCGAGGCTCAGGGTAAGCTCCTGTTGGTACAGCTGTTCGAGCGGAGCGGGGGGCACGCTTAATTTGTAATCCTCAAGTCCGATCGGATCCTCGAGAACCAGCGCTTCGGTACGGCCCGGATACAATCTGGCAAACCTGATCGCCAACATACCGCCCATCGAATGTCCGATAATCGTAGCTTTCTGGACTTGCAGTAGATCAAGCAAGCCGGCCGTATTTTCCGCCAGAAAATCGAAACTGTAATGAATGCTTGGCTTGGAGGACTTTCCAAAACCGATTTGATCCGGGACAATGACCCGGAATCCACGGTCAGTCAGAAACTTGATTGTGTCCCCCCAGTAGGCACCCCAAAAGTTTTTTCCGTGCAACAGGACAACCGTGCGGCCGTTTGGGTTTTTGGGCGGCTGGACATCCATGAAGCACATCCGGAGGTCCTGGCCCTCTACAAACAAATTCAGGAAAGCTGTCGGATAGGGGTATTTCAATTCCTCAAAACAGGTTCCCAGAGGGTCTTCATATTTGTCCGGGAGCGGCTTGTCCTGGGCCCAGACATTTGCGAACATCAGTCCGGCAGCGGCAAAGGTAGCTAATGTACGGTTCATTCTGTATCTCCTGGGGGCACTAGTACGCGTCATGCCGGTGTCAAGGTCAAG
>JAFAJU010000264.1 GCA_019236035.1 Verrucomicrobiota bacterium
CCGAAATTTTGGATGGCCTCTTGTCAAATGGCTATAAGTTTGCTTCCCCGGAGCCCAAGAAAAATCTATTTGCGCGGATCTACCGTTTAAAAGGGGTTAAGCAAGTCGGTCCTGGCAAGTTTGCGGCCGAATAGTATTGGCGCGCCCGGCGCTTACAGCTGATGTACGAGGCGCCTGGCATACTGAACCGTATCGATTTCCGTAACTTTTTTGTCACGCCGAATAGCTTTGATGCGTGGAAACCGTAAAGCGAGCCCGCTGGCGTGGCGATCACTCGGCTGCACGGAGTCAAAAGCGATCTCTAGAACTATCTCAGGGACGACCTCGCGGAAATGGTGCTCGTGCCGAATCGTTGTTCGAAGGAAGTGCTCCGTTAATTCTTCGATTTCGTCGTCTCGAAGTCCTGAATAGGCCTTCCCAATCGTTTGCAATGCGCCGGTTTCTTCATCTCGCACAGAAAAGGTGTAGTCACTCAGCACATGACTGCGTTTGCCGTGGCCCTGTTCGACGCCGACTACTACGACATCGAGGGTTGCTAACTCTCTTTTGAATTTGATCCAAGCGCCGCCACGTCTGCCTGGCGTATAGAGGCTATCCGAAGCCTTGATCATCAAGCCCTCATAAGATTCACTCCTGGCTGCCTGATAGGCTTCGTCTATCTCCCTGATACTAGTAACTTCCCGCATTGGAGAGACTTTGACTCGATCCGGAAGCGCCAATTGGTCCAAGCGCCGGCGTCGCTCTTTTAACGGCGTTTTCAAGAGGGTTTCGCCATTCAACCATAGGAGATCAAACACCATATAGAGCACTGGAATATCATCGGTTTCAAAAAGGTCGAGAGCACGCTTTCTTCCTAGGCGTCGCTGCAGGTCGAAGAACGATAGTTTCCGGTCCGGCCCGAAGGCCACGAGTTCTCCGTCGAGAATCAGATCTTCGGCGAACCGAAGACAAGTCAGCTCTGGAAATTCTTCAGAAATGTTGCGCAAATCTCGGCTGTAGAGCTCCGTCCGATAATCAGCTCCATGCAGTTGGGCGCGAACACCGTCGTACTTGGCTTCGGCTAGAGCAATGTCCGCCGCGAAGTCCGACCGGACACGGTCCCAAATCTCTTCGGCCGAGGATTCGGGAATCGCTAACATACATCTGACGGGTTGAAACAGTGTCAGGTTCGCGGCAGAGAGTCGATTCGCTTTTGCGAGCTGCGCGGTCTCACCAATGTCGCCTGTTAGCATATTCACCTCCTTAACCTGTCCGAGGCGTTGTGCGAATGCTGCCGCAATCGCTTCTTCCAAAAGGCCTTCCTTCAAACCGATGCGAAGATCCCCGGTCAAGATGCGAACAATGTAGTCTCCGCAGTCAGGGCCGACGGTTCGCAGACAATCAGCCAGGAGCGCCGTTTTTGCCACCGGCCCAATCGCATCCTGGATCGCAGCGAACGTGTCAGCAACCTCTCGGATAGGTATCTCGCGGGAGGTTGACCGGCCCAACAATACGTCATAAGCGACCCGCCCGGCATCTCCGTATCCGGCGGAAATGTTGCGGAAGTCTGTTTCACTTAAGCCGCTGGCCTGGATCAGTGCTTTGCTGATAACCGCCCAGCCAACCTGCAAGGTCTTTGCTGTTTTTCGGGAGAAAGCATGCCCGGTGAGAAATGTTGCCACGACAGGCAATTCTTCTTCCGTCAAGGAAACCAGATAATTGGAAAGTATATCTATTTTTCTGAGCTTGCCTGTCAGCTGCGCAATCTGATTGCAGATTTTGGCGAACTTCAAGAATCCGGACTCTGTTGCGGCGCTGGTATCTGGGATCGGAACCGATTGAGCGGCCGGTGCATTTGTGGTGAGTACCAGTTCGAGTTGATTATCTTCGGCGAGGCTCCACGCCTCGATACCTCGGCGCCGGAGATCCAGGGCGAATTCGCTGGCGAACCCGTGGACGGTAAAGACCCGCTTCGGTTGGACCAACTCGACGTATTTTATTAGGTCTGAATAATCTGCGTGATCGGACAACGGAAAAGCGGCGTCGCACTGGTATCGATGAACGGTTGCCGGATTGAGTGCCCAACCGGTTAGGATCGCCGTTCGCCGGTTTTTGATTCGTTGAACTAGCCTCGTTCGATTTGCGGCCGGGGGACAGATAACCACACTACCGCCGGCTCGGCTTTCATCGTATGGAAGATATTGAGGCAGCGATTTGCGTAGCTTCTCGTAAAGCCTCGTTATTTTGTAGACACTGGGGTGGAGCAGAATGCGGAGCCCGCTTCCATGGAGCCCTGCCAGTATTTCCTGTGCTTTTCCTAACGAGTAACCGAAGAGGATGGGCACAAGGTTTTCTTCAAGGGCCTCAACGCAAAACTTTGTTACTGCGGCAATGACCTGTTCAGCCGGCGGAAATATATATTTAGGCAGCCCGTAGGTGGTCTCCATGATCAACGTATCTGCACGAAGCCATTCCGCAGCTTCAGCGGACTTTCCTTTCCGCAACTTGAAGTCACCGGTGTAGAGCAGAGTTTCACCGTTCATTTTGATATAGACCTGCGCAGAGCCAAAGACATGTCCTGCAGGCAACAAAGTGACCGTAGCACCTCGAAACTGGATTGGAGACTGGAACGGGAGAGCGTGTTCCAGCCTTTGGCCCGGCAGACGAGCCGCCATCAGTTTGGCGGTGGTTTCCGACAAGATGACCTCCCGATGATTCCCGATGTGGTCGGTGTGCGCGTGAGAAACGAAAGCGGTGTCGCGCTCATCCCATGGGTCCAACCAGAGATCTAACTCCGGGAGGAGAATCCCGCGTTCGAAGGTGACCTTCATCATCTCAATTTATTCGATTTGTAAAGTAAACCTAAGAATTTGGCGGAAAGCCAATACTCTCGCGGTCGAAGAAACTCCTGATTGACACCTCTAAGCCTTCGGAGTTTGATCGCTCTTCAATGAGAGGTCTGGTTTCATGGGCGTGCCTTGCTGTTGTGGTCGGCACCATCATAGTCAGAGCCGAGAATCCGCTGCCGATCGAGAGCGCCAACGTGTTGCCGGAAGCCATTAGTGACGATTTTGAATTCCGCAAGTTTGAAATATTTCGTAACGCAGCGATTGTTCCAGGGGCGACTCCGATCCCCACCAAGGACCTGATGGTTGACTTCGAGCGCAAACACAGAATTTGGGGAGCGCTCACTGCTTCTGACGTTTCAGCCAGGACCGGTCAATATTTCACCTTTTTCTGGCGTGCGAAAAGACCTGCAAACCTGACTATTCGCTTGGAGTATCGACAGGCCAATTTGAAGAATTATGTCCAGGCCAGAGAATTGTACTATCCGAATGCAAAGGGCAGCCATAGTTCGGAGTTTGCGATTTTGGGCAACGATTACGAAACGGACGGACCGATTACCTCTTGGAGAGCTATTTTGATCGAGAATCGAAAAATTGTGGCGCTGCTTCAGTCTCGAACATGGCAATGAAGTCGCGTCTGAGTCTTGAATTTGACACTTAAACACCGCGGCGGATATATTTCGGTAGCTTTGTGAATTCGCGAGCTTCCATCTTGGTTGGGATAACGAATGGGGCGATCCATGTGAAGGTGGAGGGCAAAGGTTCGTTCCAGAACAGCCCCGCTTTGAAGGAGTTCTCGAAAGAGATGCTCGAACGGGGTTACCGTCATTTTGTGGTGGATCTGAACGGTTGTCCGGTAATGGACTCGACCTTTATGGGCACACTGGCGGGGATCGCGTTACGATTGCGAGAGTTTGGGAACGGCTCGTTGTTGGTCCGGAATGCCAACGAGCGCAACTGGGACCTGCTCCAGAATTTGGGATTGAACAACCTGTTCGAAGTGGAGTCGAAGGCCTCCGAATTGGCAAACGACAAGCTGGTTGATGCCGCTCCCTTGGACGCCGATCATCCGATCGATCGTTCTGATCAGGCTGAGTGCATGATTGAGGCCCACGAGGCTCTGGTGGACGCTGATCCCGAGAACCTCGCGCGATTCAAGGACGTTCTCGAGTATTTGAAGCAAGATCTTCGTGCCGGTTCCAAATAGCTTGATTCAATGTGGTCCTTTCTGCTCATAGGACTACTCGCCGCCGGTGTCATCGCCCTGATCGCAGTAGTTCACAAACAGGGTCGGGTTATCGAGGAGCTCAGGAGAGCACGAGAAGAATTGCAGGTTGAAGAAAACAGAGTTTTCGATTTTTTGCACGGTCTGGGTGAAGCGTTCTCGGATGACTTGCGTGCTTCCGATCTCCACCGGTTGATCGTCGAAGGGGCGACCCGCATTACCGATGCCCATGGGGGAGCTCTCTACCTGGTGGACCGGACCGGCAAGTTGCTGGTTCCGAGCTTCATTTCGAAAGATTGTCCCCCGCTCGTCGAAGTACCGCCTCATATCTCTCAGCAGAGCCTGAATTCTCCGTTAGCCCTGGAGAGTTATCTGAGACTTCATACTGTAAAGCCGGGGGACGGGATTCTCGGTGCCGTTTGGGATCGCAAAGAGCCACTGTTTCTCTCCAGCAGGGATGCCGATCCACGCCTTGAGCGGCTGAGGCACTCCGCGTTGGAGATGGATTCAGTTATGATCGGGCCACTGATCTATGGCAACGAGAACCTGGGCGTCCTGGCGGTCGCGAACGGGCCGATGACCACTCCTTTTTCCCTTTCGGATTTTGTCGTGTTTCAATCGATCGTCGAGCAATCCGCCTTCGCCCTGTACAATGCAGTTGTTTATTCGGAGGCTAGCGAGAAAAAAAGGATCGACCGGGATTTGGATGTGGCCCGCGATATTCAGCGGATCCTGCTGCCGAACGCTGCGCCTGCTATGGAAGGGTTCGAAATTGCCGGACTTAACATCCCCGCGAGCCATGTCAGCGGAGACTACTATGATTACATAGCTTTAGACGAGCAACGCCTAGGGATCGCAATTGCGGATGTTTCGGGTAAGGGAGTACCAGCTTCCCTGATCATGGCCATGTGCCGTAGCGTGTTGCGCTCGGTGGCCCGCTCGAGTCAATCTGCCGCGGCGGTTTTGCACGAAGTGAACCACCAACTTTATCCAGATATCAAGGAGGATATCTTTATTAGTATGGCGTACCTGATAGCCCAAAAGGCCGATCACGAACTTGTCCTTGCCAGGGCGGGTCACGACGCTCCTCTCCAATACCGCGCGAAGGATAAATCCGTCATTAAGATTAACCCACCCGGGATGGCGCTTGGAATTGACAGTGGGGGCGTTTTCAATAGGGTAACGGGCGATTTCAAGGTCCGCCTTGAAACGGGTGATTGCTTAATTTTGTATACAGATGGCGTGACCGAGGCTTTAGACGTCAGTGGCTTGGAATTTGGCTTGTCGAGGTTGATCGAGGCAATTCAGGCCAGTGCTGCAGACGGAGCTCCAGCGGTCTTGAGTCGCGTGACCGGCGACTTAAAGATCTTCGTAGGTAGCCATCCGCAGAATGACGATATCACGCTAATCGCGATTCGGAAGTTATGAATAAGGCTGACACACACAAAGATTTCGAACCGGAAAACAAGTTGATCGAAGAAGGGCCGCTCGCTCCGCCGGAGCTAGCGGCGGGTGCTGCTTTGGGGATGTCGGCCGGTCCGAAAAATCCAGAGACGCCGTCAGTGATCAGCGCAAAACCGGTGAAGGAAGATCTCGAGGGAACTGATTTCAAAAAGGCGAGCAGTGCCCCGGAGCAACTGGCGCAGCTGAAGGTGGAGTTGGACAAATACAAGGACATCGCTCTTCGTGCGGTCGCTGATCTCGACAACTATCGAAAGCGAATGGCTCGGGAGAAGGACGACGCGATCCGCTACGCCAACGCCAATTTTCTCGAGCGCTTGATCCCGATTCTCGACAATTTCGAACTGGGTCTGCAGGCGGCCAAGGCCGGAGGAGGTCAGTCGGCGATTCTGGACGGAATGACTATGGTCTTCAAACAACTGCAGGATTTTTTGGCGAGCTGCGGCGTGGAAACAATCGAGGCGACGGGAGAGCATTTTGACCCAAATATCCACGAGGCGATTGCGCAAGAAGAGAATGCCGAAGTCGAAGAGGGAGTCGTTATTCGGCAGCTCCGAAAAGGCTACAGATTGAAGGATCGATTGATCCGTCCCGCGAACGTGGTGGTCTCGAAAGGTGTGGCCGTAGGTGAGGATTCTGCAAAGGCCGGCGCGAGTACATGACGAATGGCTACGAAACGAGATTACTACGAAGTTTTGGGAGTTGACCGGAATGCGAGCTCCGAGGACATAAAAAAGTCTTACCGCAAGCTTGCCGTAAAGTATCATCCCGACAAGAATCCCGGCGACGCCGGCGCGGAAGACAAGTTCAAGGAGATCGGGGAAGCCTACGAGGTCTTGATCGACGAAAACAAGAGAGCCGCGTACGATCGATTTGGACATGCTGCGTTCGGCGCCGGGGCAGGTGTAGGCCGCGGACCAGGCGGTTTCGGCGGCGGGTTCCACGATCCATTCGATATCTTTCGCGAAGTGTTCGGGATGGGCGCTGAGGGAGGTGGAGGGATTTTTGACCAGATATTCGGTGCGAGCACGGCTTCACGAGATCGGAGCGGTCGGCAACGCGGCTCCGACCTAAGGTATGATCTGCAGATCACCTTGGAGGAAGCCGCATTTGGTACCGAGAAGGAGATCGAAATCCTGAAGCATGAAACTTGCACGCATTGCGGTGGATCAGGAGCGGAATCCGGCTCTCGCGCGACGACCTGCCCGACCTGTCAGGGCCGCGGCCAAGTCATCACCTCGCGCGGCTTTTTCCAGGTTTCGCAAACCTGTCCACGGTGCCGAGGAACCGGCCAAGTGATCGAACGTCCGTGCCGTGACTGCGGCGGCGACGGCAGACTGGAAAAGAGGTCGCGAATTAAACTTAAGATCCCGCCAGGAATCGATGACGGCGCTCGTCTCCGCTCTTCTCGCAATGGCGAGGCAGGCATCCGCGGAGGGCCTCCGGGGGATCTGTACGTCGTGATCCATGTGCGTGAGCACGAGATCTTTACGCGCGAGGACGACGACTTGTATTGTGACATTCCGATCTCGTTTGCTACCGCGGCTTTAGGAGGCGAGGTCAAAGTACCGACGATTCAGGGTCAGGCTCTGCTAAAAATTCCGCCCGGAACCCAAAGTGGTACCCAGTTCCGCCTGCGTGGCCACGGAGTACAAAATATGGAGACGAGAAACAGAGGGGATCTCCGCGTTCGGGTCATTGTCGAAGTCCCGACTCGATTGAATTCCGAGCAGCGGCGGAAGCTTGAAGAATTCGCGTCTTTGTGCGGCGACGATAACAGTCCGATGCACAAGACGTTCTTTGAGAAGGCTAAGGATTTTTTCCGTTAGTCGGCCAGTGAGCACGCATCGGTTCTATATCCCTCCGGAGCGATGGACGCCGGGTTCTCTCTCGTTAGATGACGCTGAAGCACATCATTGCATAGATGTGCTCCGGCTAGGCGTCGGCTCGCGAGTCGTGGTCTTTGACGGGCGCGGGTCGGAGATTACGGCCGAAATCATGTCTGTTAACAAAGGAATCGTGCAGCTTAAAGACCTGATGTCAGCGAAAGCTGAGCCTCTACGCTGCGCCATCACTCTGGCACAGGCGATTCCCAAGGGAAAAAACATGGACTTGATTGTCCAGAAGGCGACGGAGCTTGGGGTTTCCAGAATCGTTCCGCTCTTGTCTGATCGGGCGGTCGTGCAACTGGGTGACGACGAAACGCGGAAGAAGCGGGAAAAGTGGCAACAGGTCGTGATCGAAGCGGCTAAACAGAGTGGGCAAAACCGGCTTCCGGAAATTGCAGAACCAATAACTTCGAAAAGGTTTTTCGCCGAATTCGACCGATATGAGCTGCCCTTGGTGGCGTCTTTGCAGAGTGACGCGCGCAGCTTCAAGAATGTTTTGGCCGACTTTCGTGAGCAACATGGACGACGTCCTGCCTCTGCTATTATTCTCATTGGACCCGAAGGCGATTTCACACCGGCGGAAACTTCATCGGCCAAAAGCGCCGGGTGCATTCCGGTGAGCCTCGGGCCTGTCGTGCTGCGAACCGAGACGGCCGCAATCTTTAGTCTCAGTGTGTTGGCGTATGAGCTGCAAGGCCAGGAAACATGAGCCTGCATCGCCCACAAATCTTCCGAGACCTGTGGGCGATGCAGGCTAGCCCCTTTTTCCTTGCCAATGATGGGCTCCAGAAGCATTCTCCCAGTCGTTATGCGCGGCGGGTGGGTATGCGTTGCGGTATTCTTTTTGTTTACCTGTAGAACGCTCGCTTTTGACTGGACGCTCATTAAGCATGAAGGACGCGACTACGTTCCGGTGGAAGACGTGGCGAAGTTCTACAGCTTCACCCAAGCCGACTACTCCAATGACATCATTAATCTTGAGGGTCCAACCCTCCGGATGCAGGGTGGAGTTAACTCGCGGGAGTTATATCTGAATGGACTCAAGTTCATTCTCAGTTTTCCCATCATTAAGGTGGATAATAAGGTCCTCATGTCGAGGATGGATCTTAGTAAGCTCGTAGAACCGGTTTTGCGCCCGGCGAAAATTCCCACTGCGCCTGTTCATACGGTGGTGCTCGACGCGGGTCACGGCGGCTACGATCAGGGCGCGAGTAGCCTGCTCGGGAACGAAAAAGCCTTTACGCTCGATGTGGTGGAACGTGCGCGTGATCTTTTGTTAAAAGCGGGGTTTAACGTCCGTTTGACCCGTTCGGCAGATGTATTCATTCCGCTGGAAGACCGAGCAGCATTTGCCAATCGGCAATCGAAGGCGGTTTTCGTGAGCGTGCACTTTAACGCCGGAGCGCGTGAAGAAGCTGGTGGGGTCGAGACCTATAGCTTGGCGCCACGAGGAGTACCGTCCACTAACAATACGAACCTAAGTTTTGCGGATTTCCAGCCTAGCGTCGGTAACATTCGTGACGCCGAAAATATCGCGCTAGCCACAGCGATGCACACGGCGCTGATTACGAAACTGGGAGTAAATGACCGAGGGATCAAACGAGCTCGCTTTATTGTCCTGCGTGACTCGACAATTCCAAGCGTGCTAATTGAAGGAGGTTTTTTGACAAATGCCCAAGATCGCGTTCGAATCGCCACACCCGTCTACAGGCAGTTCTTAGCGCAAGCGATTCTCCGGGGGGTGCTCTCTTACAACCGAGCGGTACAACGAAATGAAGCCTCGGACCAGATGATGGTCCGACGCAGCCAGATTACTGAGGAGCCGGCACCTGACGCGGGAGCGTCTGTGTGGGATCCGCTGAGGCCGAATGTCTATACTCTCCCTGAAGATACGCGAAAATGAGCCGTCGCTCCGGCCGATTGGAGTGTTCGACTCCGGTACCGGCGGACTGACCGTTGTTCGTGCGCTGCGTGACCTGCTGCCGCACGAAGATATTTTCTACATCGGTGATACGGCGAGGCTGCCGTATGGGGGCAAGAGCAAATCGACGATCGAACGGTACAGTATCGAAATCAGCGGTCTACTCCTGGCTGAGAGCTCCAAGATGATTGTCGTTGCGTGCAACACCTCCTCATCTTTAGCCGTCTCGAAGCTTGAGGAATTGTTGAAAGTTCCTGTGGTCGGAGTCATTGCGCCTGGCGCTCGCGCGGCTGTCAAAGAAACACGCGTTGGTCACGTCGGAGTGATCGGCACCAGGTCGACGATTAAGAGCGAGGCCTACGAGAGGGCTATCCAGGCATTGAATCCGGATGTTCGTGTGACCAGCCAGGCGTGTCCCTTGCTTGTGCCGCTGGTCGAAGAGGCTTGGTTGGACGAAGAGGTTACGCGAGAAGTGCTGCATCGTTATCTTGATCCTGTGGTGGCGGCAGGAATCGACACACTTGTTTTAGGATGCACGCACTATCCGCTGCTGGCGCCTTTGATCGAGGAAGTGGCGGGTCCTGGAATACGATTGGTTGATTCCGCGAAGAACTGCGCGGTTGCTGTGAAACAGACCTTGAGGGAGGGGGGTCTGGAGAACCTCGAGGAAACGACGGGAAAACTGAACGTGGCCCTGACCGACAGCTCAAACTCGTTCCTGGCTACCGCCAAACAAGTCCTCAGACTGGATATCGATTCGGTAGAGACTCGAATTGTCCAGGGAGTGACTTTGCTCGAAACCGCTTAGCCTGCATCGCTCACAAATCTTCAAGATTTGTGAGCGATGCAGGCTTTGGCCTGTGCCGCTGGAATGTGACGGTCTCGGTTACACCAGCCGCGTCGAGTACACCAGCCAGCCGCTCATAATCAGCTGCGACCTGGACATACGAGTGCGCGTCCGAGGCGGTTGTGATCGGAATGCCGAGCTCGACGGCCATTTGTAAGATGGATGCGTGAGGATACTGTTCGCCAATGGCCTTTCGCCAACCGGCGGTGCTTGCTTCGATTGCCAGGCCGCCTGCTCTAACCAGCTCGAGAATCGGTCGAAACAGCTTGGTCGGATCATAGTCCCGGGGTAGCAGTCCGTGGATTTTCACCAAGTCAAGATGAGCCAGGCAATCGAGGTGACCTCGCGCTATAAGCTTCTCGAGTTCCTGCACGTATTGGTCGAACGCCCGCGATACACCTCGCGACTCGATCTGCGCTGTTTCGGCGGCGCGATCCAGCATTTCCGTTTCCCCACTGAAGTAGTGAACAGAACCCAACACGAAATCGAGCCGTTCCCAATTTTGCTCTACCCAGTGCAGCCCGTCTGTCGAGGTTGCCGGATCATTGTCAAGTTCGATCCCGGCCAGGATTTGCACATCAGGGTTCAGGTCCCGCAGATGGTCAATCACAGAAAAATCAACGCCGGCGATGTAACGGTCATGATCAGTGAAAGCGATGCTCCGAATGCCCTTTGCGCGACACTGTTCTATCCACGGCTGCAGCAGATCAATCGTGTAAGGGTGCACATTATGGCCCTGAGGGTGTGTGTGATAATCGGAGCTGGGAAACATAAGTGTTCGCTTTCTCTGCTGGACGAATTGCCTCTTTTGAGGCATTTGTTCAACGGTTTTTCGCCAGGACACTCAATCCGAAGACGCTAATGAACGACGTCTTGAATAAAGCAATGGTTCTTGTACTGAACCGAAATTGGCAGGCCATCGACGTGAAGACGCCTGCACAGGCCTTTTGCATGATGGCAAACGGCAATGCTACTGCTCTCGACATGTTTGGTACTAGTGACATGCGCCCGGTGCGATGGCAGGATTGGATCGGTCTTCCCGTGCGCGAGGAAGATTGTGCAGTCCGAACGGTCCGCGGCTTCGTTAGGGTCCCGACGGTTTTGGTCTTGGCCCGATACAATAAAGTGCCAAAACGCCGGCCCAAACTCTCGGCAAAGGGAATTTGGGAAAGGGATGGAGGCCATTGCCAGTATACCGGAAGAAAGCTTGCCCCGCATGAAGGCAATATCGACCATGTGGTGCCGCGTTCGCGCGGCGGGCTGACATCATGGGAAAACTGTGTCCTGGCTGATAAGCGGATCAATAGCCTGAAAGGAAACCGTCTCCCGGAAGAGGTGGGCTTGCAATTGAAGAAAAGGCCTCAGGTCCCCCGCGAATTGCCCGTGACCTACTTTATTCGAAACGCCCACAATGTGCCCGATTGGGAACACTTTCTTGTTCATATGAAATGAGGGAGGCGCGCGGACGCGAGGGTCTGTAGGCGAAGCGTCCCGCTTTGCTCGGTTTTGAAGAAGCAAAGCGGGACGCTTCGCCTACACAATTTTAAAGAAGCAAAGCGGGACGCTTCGCCTACACAGCCACGTGTGAACTCTCAGGTTGCGGAATCGCCGCTGCCGCGGCAGATTCCGCTTCCCATGAGTGCCGAGATTTCAGCCGCCTATGAGCCTGCAGCGGTAGAGGAAAAATGGTATCGGATCTGGCTCGAACAGAATTCTTTCCAGGCGAATACGGCATCGTCTAAGCCAGCTTTTTCCATAGTGATCCCACCGCCGAATGTGACTGGCGTGTTGACGATGGGGCACGTGTTGAACAATACCATCCAGGATATCCTGGCGCGGCGCGCGCGGGCGTTGGGGAAGGAAGTACTGTGGTTGCCCGGCATGGATCACGCCGGCATCGCGACGCAAAACGTGGTGGAAAAACGGTTGCGAGCAGAGGGCAAAACCAGGCATGACCTTGGGCGCGACGGGTTTGTTAAAAAGGTCTGGGACTGGAAGGAGCAGTATGGCGGGATCATTATTCGGCAACTCAAGAAGTTAGGCTGTTCCTGCGACTGGTCTCGAGAGCGGTTTACGATGGACCCGCAATATATTCGAACAGTGCAGGAAACGTTCGTGGATCTTTATCGTAAGGGATTGATTTACCGCGGCAAGCGCATGGTAAACTGGGATCCTCTCTATCAGACTGCCTTGTCCGATGAAGAGGTCATTCCCACGACGACAAACGGGACTTTGTACTACATGCGGTACGAAGTGGTCGAAGAACCAGGGACCTACCTCAACATTGCGACCACGCGTCCGGAAACGTTGATGGGCGATACCGGCGTGGCGGTCAATCCGGCTGACCCGCGTTACCGGGATTTCATCGGCAAGCACTGCTGGAGGCCTTTTCCGCGGGCAAGAATTCCGATCATTGGAGATGACGAGATTGATCCCTCATTTGGCACCGGAGTGCTAAAGGTTACGCCGGCGCATGATAAGCTCGACTTCGCGATCGGCCAGCGCCATCGGCTGGAAGTTGTCGATGTTTTAAATCCGGACGGAACCTTAAACGCATTGGCCGGTGAAGAATTTGTTGGGATCGATCGATTCGAGGCCCGCCAGAAAGCGGCTGAGAAATTACGGGATCTTGGATTGCTGGTAAAAGAAGAACCGTATCAGAACAACGTTGGATACAGCGAACGGGGAGGTGTGCCAATCGAACCGCGACTCAGCGAGCAATGGTTCCTGAAATACCCGCGCATTCAGGAAACCCTCGAAGCGGTCTCGGCGGGTAAGATCCAGTTTCGGCCAGAACGCTGGGTTAAGACGTTCGAACATTGGATCGATAACATTGAGGATTGGTGTATCAGCCGGCAACTCTGGTGGGGCCACCGGATACCGGTTTGGTATCACAACGATGATCCCGGCCGAATCCACGTCGACACGGAGCCGCCGGCAGATGCAGAGCACTGGCGCCAGGACCCCGACGTACTCGATACCTGGTTCTCAGCTTGGCTTTGGCCGTTTGCCACGATGGATGAACCCACCAGAGGGAAGTTTTATCCCACTCAGGACCTGGTGACTGGCCCGGACATTATCTTCTTCTGGGTCGCCCGGATGATTATGGCCGGTTTTGAGTACCAGGGAGCAATACCGTTTGAGAACGTCTTTTTCACCGGCATTATCCGTGATCTTCAGGGGCGGAAGATGTCCAAAAGCCTGGGTAACTCTCCGGATCCGCTCGATTTAATCGCGAAATACGGTGCAGACGGTTTGCGTTTTGGCCTGATGCGAATTGCGCCGCACGGTCAGGACATCCGCTTTGACGAGAAGCAGATCGAAGAGGGAAGAAACTTTGCAAACAAGCTCTGGAATGCGTGCCGATTCCGGAAACTACAGGGGCCGCCGACCGAAGCGCTTTCGGCGCAGCCCTTGAGTCCTTATTCGGCCCATGTTCTCCTCCGTCTGAACGAGACGGTTGATCGAGTTGACAGTGCCTACGACAACTACCTTTTTACCGAGCTTGCTCAATCGCTCTATGACTTTGTCTGGAGTGATTTTTGCGATTGGTATCTTGAGGCGGCAAAGACTGAATTACAGAGCAAACGGGAGAATGTTCGGAGCAATTGCTTGAGCGTGGTCGATCATGTCTTGTCCGGCGTCTTGAGACTATTGCATCCGTTCATGCCTCACATTACTGAGGAGCTTTGGCATCGAATGGAATTCGGGGATTCCAGCATTCAATTTGCCACTCTGGAGGGATTAAAAGTTGATAGTAGTCGGCTCAATCAGGCCGAAATCGTTTTTGCGCGCCAGGTGTACGAAGCCACGACTATCGTGCGCAACCTTCGCGCAGAGTACCGGATTCCGTCGAACAAAAAGGTACGAATGACTTTAAAGCCCGCTTTCCCGGGGGATTTCAGCGTATTCGCCCGTTTGGTCAACGCGGACCCTTTTGAGGTTGATCCCGGCTTCATTCCAAGCCGCGGCCTTCCCGTCGCGGTGACACCGTTGGGACAGGCCTTCCTTCCGCTGGAGGGTCTGGTCGACCTCTCTGCGGAAAGGGACCGGCTGGCAAAAGAGATCGGAAAACTGGAGGCAGAACTTGAAACAGTTCGAAAGAAGCTCTCGAACGAGAGCTTTATTGCGCGCGCACCGGCAGCAATAGTCGCAGAGCATCGCCAAAGGGAGTCAGACTTTTTGCAGAAGCTGGTGCAACTCCGTGAACGTGCTGCGGGGCTCTGATTCGGTGTCAGTGCCAGTGTCAGTGTCAGTGAGGAGGCGCTCCTGCGCCGGCCACGTTCTCGGGTGATCGGCGCGGCATGGCCTGGTCCTTTGGCTTTGCTGGTTGTATCGGCGTGTTCTTGCGGTTGCGGGCTGCTCCGCTCATACTGACACTGACACACTCCCATCCGAAATTTTCCCATCTGCAATCCTCATAATTTCGTGTATTCTGCCGTTCTCCGGTAAATGTCGCAGCATCTCGAGAAAATCCTGGCGCACGCCGAACGCCAATTGACGTCAGAGGGTAGCCGGCGCCTTCGGGAACGCCTGGATTTATATAAGAAATTTCTCAAGATCGAGGAACATCGGCTCCGTTTGAAGCATTACTCGGGAGCCGGCGGACTCGAAATTGTTCGCGATCGCGCCGCCCTCTTGGACGTGGTGCTCCGCCATTTGTTTGAGGGAGCGTTAGAAGGGTCTGCCTTTGCTGAACGAACTCCCCCGGTAGCCCTGCTGGCGATCGGCGGCTATGGCCGGGGCGAATTGAACCCCTACAGCGATGTTGATATCCTGTTTTTACATGACTCCCTCCGCATTGCTGCCGAGACCGAGGAAGTTATTGAGCAAGTGTTGTACATGCTCTGGGATGTCGGATTTAAGGTTGGCCATTCGACTCGATCCATAGATGGCGCGATCAAGCTGGCAAATTCGGAGGTGACTACCAAAACCTCGCTTTTGGAATCGCGGTTTTTAGCCGGCAATCAGCGACTGCACTCCAAGTTTCGCAGGGACTTTTTTGAGCGGTGCGTCAGGGGTCAGGTCGAGAGTTACCTGAAATGGCGCCTGGAAAATCAAGACGAACGCCACCGAAAATATGGCGGCTCGGTTTTCATGCAGGAGCCGAACGTTAAGAATGGCTGCGGCGGGTTGCGCGACTACCACAACCTGCAATGGATTTGCTATTTCCGTGACGGCGTCATGAGTACCGCTAAGCTGGTCGAACGGAAGTACATCAACGAAAGCGATCGCCGGGCAATTGATCGCGCATATGACTTCCTCCTCCGAGTTCGTACCGAGCTGCACTATTTGAGTAAGCGGGCCTCGGATTTAGTAACGCTTTTCTATCAGGGCCAAATTGCGAGTAGCCTTAACTATCCACAGAAGAACTTTCTTCGCCGCAGCGAATCTTTCATGCGGGAATACTATCAAAACGCCAGGACAATCTATTTGACGACGAAAAGCGTGACAGAACGCTTTCTATTGCCGGCGATTGCTGAACAAGAAGAAAAGCCGGTGTTCGGCTTTCTGGCAAACCGGAAACTGAAGACCGAACACTTTGACGGGTTTTACAGTCACGGCAGGTTAATTTATTTCGAGAACCGGGATATTTTTCACGAAGATCCCTTCCGTTTGATGCGCGTGTTTCTCTACGCGCAACAACGTGAGATGGAGCTCAGTCCGGAGCTTCAGCAGTTGATTCGCCGGCGTACCAGGCTGGTCAATCGCACGTTCCAATACGCTCGGGCCGCGCGAGAGACTTTCGCTGCCATCCTCTCCCGCAAAGGCCAGGTCGGACACATTCTTCGGATGATGCACGAGGTTGATTTTCTGGGCAGATATCTGCCCGAATTCGGCGCTCTGACTTGCCTCGTGCAACACGAGTTTTTTCATCGGTACACCGCGGATGAACACACCCTGGTTTGCATCGAAAAATTGGACTCTCTCATCGATACCGAGGATCCAAAATTAGCAGCGTATAAGTCGCTTTTTTTGAAGGTGGAAGACCCCTATGTGCTCTATCTGGCGCTCCTGCTGCATGACACCGGAAAAGCTTCCGGCGCCCGCCATCACGCCGAGGCTAGCGCTCTGAATGCTCAGAAGGTCGCCGCCCGGCTCCAGCTCTCACCGGAACGACGTAGAATACTCATTCTACTCGTGGATCATCACATGACCCTCTCCGAAATAGCCCAACGGCGTAATTTGGAGGATCCCGCAACCATCGGTGATTTTTCACAGATCGTCCGAACCCCGGAAAATCTCGATGCGTTGATGCTGTTAACGCTAGCGGATGGGCAAGGAACAGGCGGCCTGAATTGGTCCGACTGGAAGGAAACCCTCGTTTGGCATCTGCACCACGCTAGTTCAAGTTATTTACATGACAAACGCGAGTT
>JAFAJU010000315.1 GCA_019236035.1 Verrucomicrobiota bacterium
CGAAGTCAAAAAACGTTACGATTCGCCTCCGGCCGATGTTGGCATCTTCGATCCGGCGCTGGTGGCGGTCCCGAGAAGCGTTTTCCTGGTCGCTCGCGCCGACGGAAACGCGGTTGGATGCGGAGCGCTGGTCCCGGTCGACGAGAACAGCGTTGAAGTCAAACGAATGTTTGTCGCCCCAACCCAACGTGGCCTCGGCATTGCCACGAAAATTCTAGACGAACTCGAACGTTTCGCCCGTCAGTTTGACTACGATGCGATGCGTCTCGAGACCGGTATCAGGCAGCCCGAATCCATTGCTCTTTACGGCAAGGCCGGCTTCTATCGCATCCCCAATTTCCCGCCATTCGAAAGCGATTCGTCCGCCGTTTGCTTTGAAAAACGAATCTAGATAGCCCGCAATCAGCTCGTCGCTCCGGCTGTTGTGCGTGTGTTTTGCGCGGGCGCAAACCACGCGCACAACAGCCGGAGCGACGAGCTGATTGCGGGCTCAATGATTGATTTCGTCGAGTCGCAATCTCGCTTGTTCAGCCGGATCTCCAGTTTCACTGCGGGCCACTGCTTCGAGAATTCTGACTCCAACAGATCGTTGCGGGGTCGACATAAGGGTACCCGCAAATCTGAGCGCTTGGAACGCGTCAGTTTGCTCCAAGACGATCTTGTCAAAGCACTTCGCCAGGATATCGGAAAGCTCGGGAGCTAGCGCCGGATCTTCGAAAAGAACCGGAACCCGATCGACGACTCGATAGGCCCATTGTGGCCGGGATTCCAGCGCTCGGAGTACTCGCGCGTAACCTTTGTGGTCTATCCAACGGTCTACGCTTGCCGTCCAGACCTCTGCACCGACATCCGGCGGAAGATTATCAATCTCGCCGAACCACTCATCTGCAAGCCCCGCTTCCACCAACAGTGCAATAAAGGGATGAAAAAGCCTATCCGCGCGATAGATTTGCACACCGCGAAGGACGTCGCGTGCTTTCATAGAATCACCGTCGTCAAGCAGCAGCCTGGCGAACGCCAGACGGAGTTCAGGGTGACGCTGATCTGGATCGCTCCGTAACGCTGTCTCTAGCCATTCGCGGGCCAGCCCGGAATCTTTCAATGAAATGCAAAAGTTGGCGATTTGCACCAGGGCATCCGCCTGCACCGCGCCTCGGTAAATGAGCTGACTGAGCTCACGCCTGACCGTTCCGCGCTCGCCCATAGCCCAGAGCTGCGAACAGAGTGCGAATCGCAGTCGTAAATCATCTTTATTGCGACGAATCTGCTCCTCGATCACCGGAATGGCCAAGCGAGGCTTGTTCAGACTGATCAGCTCTGACTGCAGCCTTCCGAGTGTGCCCTCATTCAAAAGGGGAAAGCTAATAAGCTTTCGCAGCGTCTCCTCGGCATGGACTTCATCCTTGTTCGCGAGATAGGTATGAACCATCATTTCACCGGCGAGTGGTACACCGGCGGTCCAATCGGCCTCAAGTATCCCCTGCGCGTGCTGGAGCCCGTTTCCCGAAGCCTTCTGGAGAGTCTGATAGAAGGCCAAGAGCAAATTGGGCTGAGCCGCAGCAAGATCCTTAAGTGTTTCGAGGTCGTGACCGGTCTCGAGCTCCTCCGTCGCGAGAAAATCGTTAAGGAGCTGTTGTTGCAGGAAAAACCTAATGTTCTGCTCTGGCGCGCTTTCCACTGCCGAGCGCATTAGTTCAACGGCTTCCTTCGGCTTACCAAGCCTTTTCAGATCTGCGGCAATACCGGAGACATTCGCGGGCATTCCTTCCCGGATTGCCTCATGGGCTCTTTGCACCAGATCATTTATGTTGCTCTGGCTTCGTTCGGTTGGAGAGGCACCCGCGACAGCGGCTTCAGGCCGGGTCGTCACGACAGACTGGGTCTGATTCGCTTCGCGAATCAGTTGATTTGCCTGGTCAGATCTCCCGGTTCGCAGATACAAAATGGCCAGCCCATGAATGTACTCCGCCTTGCCGGGTTGCAGTTCAAGAAGCTGGCGCCAGACCTTTTCCGCTTCTAGAGGGGGCAGATCCGGCAACGTCGCAAACGCTTTGAGATAATCTTCATTCCCGGGTTCTTCCCGCAAGGCCTGTTCCAAGAGTGCCTTGGCGTGCGCCGGCCGGCCGATCAGAGTATACACATCAGCCAAGCGAAGAATGACCTCGGATCGTTCAATTCCAACCGGCGGAGGAACAATTCCATCAACAATTGGCTCCAGCAGCGTGGGCATCAGAGTGGGGTCGCCGGTTGCCTGAATCATCTCCTGGACGGCCCGGAATTGACTCGCATTTGAGGGTGCTTCCGCATATAGCCTCGTATACGCGAGCGCAGCCAGTCGGAACCATCGCTTTGTCTCCAGTTGCGAAGCAAGGGCGCGTAGTGAGTCCGGGGAATCAGCGTCTCCGCTGCGGAGACCATCCAGGACCTCCGCTGCTTGACTCGGTTTCGCCGCGCTGAGGTCGAGTTCGGCCAATTTAATTCTGAACCCGTCAAGGGCTTCGCGGCTTTCGTCACCTTGCATACGCACAAACGCGCGATCCGCAATCATTCTCTCCCAGACAAACCGTGCGAGTGGTTGCAGCTGATGCGCCAGGAGAAGCCGGGCCGTCTGGTCGGCAAACTGGCTAGCTCGGCGGCCGACATCGTCGAGCGCTCCCCACGTGTCGTCACCAGTCCAGGCCGGTTGCTCGAACACCTGTGTCAGGTACCCCTCCGCGCGCGCGTACTGACCGCCCCATCCGAGGAAACAGGCTGCGGCCAGGAGATCTCGATTCGAAATGCTCCGGTGACTCTTTTTCGACAGGAATTCATCGAGCAGGTCGGCGCGCTGGTCGTCCGTGGAGAGTTCGTACAGCGCATGTAAGCTGGACAGGAAATCCTCCCCCAATTTCTCCGCCTCGCCCTCGATTGCGTTGACAAGAATCTCGCGCGCCTGCTCCGTTTTGTCTGCGTTGATCAGCCACCGCGCGATTTCGTTTGCCATCTCACATTTTCTGAGCACTGCACGTCCGAACGCCAAGTTACCTAGGCGAATCGCCTGCGGATACCTCCCGCGGGCCGCAAAAATGCGTGCGCTATCCCACAACGCCGGCACGGGACCTTCTCCCTGAGGAAACAGTGCTTCGATCAGACCATCCAGACCATCGTGCGGGTGGGTCTCGAGATAATCAGCCAAAACAGCCAGCAAAAGTGTTCGCTTCTCATCGGAGCTCGGATCCTCTGGGTCGATCCAACGCTTCAGTCCGGCGTACTGTCGAGCCTCCATCGCGTACCACAGATACGCCTGTTGCAGGTCCCGGTCTCTCGGAGCCGCCGCCAGTTGTGAGGCCGTCAAAGCCAGTATCGTGTCAGAGTCCCTCGCGGCAAAATAGGCCCAGAGCGCGGCAGTTGGTTCCCAAAGTTCTCTGCTGCGCCAGACCGCGCGAACCTCATCCCTTCGTCCGGAGCCGTCTTCTATGCAAGTGACCCATCGAACGACGCTATCCAATCGTCGGTCGAGATCGGTAGTCGCAGGCCGGTTCTGGTGATTCGCACGCCAGAACTCGCGTACCGAGTCTTCGATTCCACCCCTGGTGTACCAATCGCGCAGCCGCAGCGCGGCCTCGTACCCGGCCGACCCCACGGTGATCTCAGGCAGCGGATATCGGAGGATTTCACCCTCTCTTTCTTCTCTCTTCGTTGCCGCGATTACCCGCTCAAAGCAATAACGCGCGATCTCTGGTTGATTTCGCTCCTGCCGGATACAGCCAACCTTGTAAAGCGCCTCGATGTTCGCTGAATCCAAATCAATTACTCGCAGCAACAGCTCGAGTACGCGATCGCTGGAAAGCTTTCGCTCGAAATACCGGGCAGCCTGCGTGAGGACATCAACGTCTCTTGGGAATCGAACTATCAGCTGATCCCAGGTCCCAGACGCGTCGCGGAAATCGGTGGCCTCAAGAGCCGCAAGCTTGATCAATGGCTGCGGATCGTCTGCCGGAACGAAGTAAGTCAGCCTTTTCTGGTACTCAAACGCGGCGGCGAGGTTTCCGATTCTCTCCGCCTCCGCGACCAATGTCCGCAATGAAGCCGCTGGGTCGGGCGCACAGAAGTAGGCCTTTTCTAATAAATCGAATGCCTCAACGTCTCGAGCCTGCCTCTGCAGAACTTTCGCAACACAGACCTGAATGAAATAATCAGTTGGATGCTGGTCTCGTCGCCGCGACATTTCGCGTTCAAGCCAAGGCAACAATGTAGTCCGTTCGCAATGATCCAACAAAGAATCGAAGGCTGTTCTCTGTGAATCCGGGTTTGCCTGCTCATCGAAAAAATCGAGCAGTACCTGGGCAGCCCTATTAGGCTGACCCTTGTCGGTCAGAGCGCGCACGTAAGACTCGAGTAACTCTTTTCTTTGCGGCCCGGTTGACTGCCGATAGGCGCGTTCCCAGATTTCGAGGGCTTCCTCCCGGAGATTGGCTCGCTGAAAGGCAGCCGCAAGATCGGCGAGCTCTTGGGCATTCGAACCAACCATAGATTTCAGCCTATGCAGGCATACGACCGCCTCTTGAACTTGTCCGAGATCGAGATAGAGATCTGCCGACTTTCGAATGTACTTCGCCGACGCGCCTGGATTTCTCTCTCCAAGCTCCCGCAACTGAGCCTGGGCTATACTCCAGTTCTTTGTCTTGAGGGCAAGATCCACCAGATACTCTCGACCGGCATTGTTCTTCGGATCGAGTTCGACCGCCCGCTGCGCGCTTTCGGCAGCAGCTTCGGCGTCACGGGACCAGTCTTGCCAAACCGCGAGCCTCAGGTAGTCCCCCGATTGATTCGTCTGGTGCGCATTTTCTTCCAGGGAGCTTATAAAGGCGTCGATCTTGGGATTCTTGGCCGCGCCGAGTGACGCCGTGGGACTAAGCACAGCCGTTCCGTCGACCGCTGCCAGGAGGTTGAACAGTCTCTGGTCCAAATCTCTCCTCCATTCGGCAGCCGTGGTGGAAGCATAGGAGGTTTCGATCCACTTGCGGGCTTGGGCTAGATCGTTCCGGCTGATCAAGAGCTCCAGCAGCGCCTCCAGAGCCGGTCGATTCTGCGAGTCGAACCTCAACGCCATCCGGAACAGCGCCTCGGCTTCGAGGGGGTAACCCGCCTCTTTGAAGAGCTCGGCTCCCTTTGCATAGTGAACGGTATCCGGACTCAGCCAACCCTCGAGAGCAATCCGAGCAGGAAGGAACCGACGTTTGTGGAGCAGGAACTGGACGAGGGCGGGCGCATCGTCTGCAGGATTGGTAGCGGCCGCCTGTTCGAGAACTTCCTCTGCCGCTTTCTCGAGTCGGTACCGGGTTAGAAAAGCGATTACCTGGTTACGCACTGCGTCATCCTGCGGCCGGTTTTCCACCAGCGCTCTGACCCGGCGCTCTGCGTCGACTAACCGCCCAAGCTGAACATCGAGTCGCGCACGCGCGAACTGAAAATCGACGTTCGCGGGTTGCTCGGAAACTAACTGATCGTAGAGCCGGGCGGCTTCCTGGACGTCTCCATCGAGCGCGGTGAGGTCCGCCAGCCGCGATTTAAAGGCCGGCGTATCGGGCATCAGCTCGACCATGCGACGAAGCGTTGCACACTCCTCCTTACTCCGGCCAGTTCGCGCGTAGAACAGCTCCAGCTGTTGAAGAGCTCCCAAGTCGCGGGGATTGGCTCGCGCCATGCTTTGCCACTTCTCCTCCAGTTCGTCGCCGCGATTTGCCTCTTGATAAACCTGAATTAGTTGCGTCTGCAAATCAGCCCGCACCCAATTTCCGGGAGCGGTCAGCTGAATGGCTTGTTCTAACGCGGAGACGGCCAACTCAAACTGGTGCCGGCCTCTCTGTATTCGCGCAATTTCCCGAAACGCCACAGCTCGCTGATAGGGTGAACCGCTCACCGCGACTACCTGATAGTGACCGATTGCCTCATCCAGCTGATGGTTTTTTTCACTGATTCGAGCCAGCTGGAGACGCAGCTCAAGGTTTCCAGGTGCGAGCTGCGCAGCGGTTGTCCAGGCACGTTTGCCTTTCTCGAATTCGGATTGTTTCTGCCAAAGATCCCCCAATTCGATCAGCCAATCGATTTTTTGAGGGTCGTTATCCGATACATTTTCGATCGCCCTCTCGAGTGCTCCCGCAGCCTCAGGTTGGTGATCTCTCGCGAGCTCGAGATCGGCCCGACTCCGCCACGGGAGCGGGCTTTCCGGATTAAGTCTTGAAGCGCCCTCATACGCGGTGGCCGCCTCGTCGAAGCGGCCCGAGCGCTTCAGCAGATGACCGGCGATAAGCGCGGCGGCGAAATCATTCGGCGCAGAGGCCTGGTACCGTCCGATTACCGCATCCAGTTGACCGCGCTCCCGATACCATTCCCAGATTTTTTCAACAGGCAGTCCGTCGACAGGATTGGCCCGCGCAGCCTGTTCGTAGCGTTGGATTACCCTTTCGGTTTGAGCGGCCGCCAGGGTAGCCCATCCGATACAAGCAGAGGCGACAGCGACCAGCCATCCGCGTTTCACGGAAGTTAGCGTAGCTCAACGTCGCGCTCCCGCAATGGCGCCGCCCCTCGTTTCTTGCGACCTATAGGACCTATAGGACCCATATGACCTATACGCCGCTACGCCGACACGCCGACACGCCGATTCGTCGTCTCACGCCGCGGCCCCGGCGGAGCCGCGCCCCATTTCCATCACCGAAATATCGCTGTTTCGGGATTACCATCAGCTCCAATGGTGCCACGGTACATACCGATACTGTTAAAGGTCATTGCAAACCGGCCCGCTCGGTCGACGGCAATCAGACCACCTTGCCCGCCTAGATTAGCAATCTTCTCGATGACCAATTCGGCCCCCTCCGTGATAGAGATGTGCCGGTATTTGATCAACGCAGACAATTCGTGTGCCGCCACGACCCGTATAAAAAATTCGCCTTTCCCCGTTGCGGAGACGGCGCATCCTTCATTATCTGCGTAAGTGCCTGCACCGATGATGGGCGAATCGCCGATCCGCCCGAAACGCTTGTTGGTTATTCCTCCAGTCGACGTTCCAGCGGCGAGATCACCATGCATGTCGAGCGCAACTGCTCCGACCGTGCCAGCAATCCGGTCGGGATCAACCTCCGGACTGTGGTCTCCGACCGAATCCGCCAATTCTTCCAGATGTTTTACGCGGAGGAAATCGGCCGATCGCTGCTCAGTAAAAAAGTAGTCAGGCGACACCATCACTGCTCCTTTTAAGGCCGCGAACCGTTCGGCACCTTCACCGGCAAGCATGACCTGTTTTGATTCGGCTAAGACCAGCCGCGCAGCCGTGATCGGGTTTTTAATTTTCGTCACGCCGGCCACGGCTCCGGCTGCCAGTGTCCGACCATCCATAATCGCGGCATCGAGCTCGTTTTTTCCGTCGGCATTGAAGACCGCACCCCGCCCGGCGTTAAACAACGGGCAATCCTCCAGAATCTGAACGGTCGCCACGACGGCATCCATCGCTGACCCATGGCCGGCCAGAATGTCACGACCAGCCACCAACGCTGCGGTCAGCGCATCCCGATATTCTTGTTCGCTCTGCGCCGAGACGCTCTCGCGATCAATCGCCCCGGCACCGCCGTGGATCACGAGCCGGAACGGAACTGTGGTGGAGTCGACCTTCGCCATGAGCGTTTCTCGTTTCTGGTTTCTGTACGGCTCGGGAGGGCGAGGCTCCGTCCGAGCCGTCGCGCGTGACGACCGAATGCCAGGGCGGCGCGTTTCCCCCACGGCTCGGACGGAGCCTCGCCCTACCACGGATCGCACAAGAACACATCCACGGGAAGGCGACGAAATATGAGAAACCAGAAACGTTTGAGTGCGCTACTCGACGACGTCGAATCCAGCGAACCGCAACGCTTTTACCGCGTCGGCCAACTGCTGATCTCTTACCAGGACGTAGTCTGTTTCGTAAGTGGCGATGGGGAGAATGCCTATGTTGGACTGCGCAAGCGGCACGGCCACCGAAACCAGAATCCCAACCAGATCCAAATCCAGCGGACCCTCTATTTTGAACCCCCGCCAGCCTCGACTGGCGTGCGTGCCACCAGGAACGAACCGATCTTCGCAAATCACAGAAAGTTCGTCGCGGGTGCGGCTGATTGAGAGGAAAGATTCACCCACGGCCCAATCCGGAATAGGGGCCTTGGCATCTAACCTACACACCGCAAGCCGCTCCGGCAGGATGACGAGCTTTAACAAAGGAGGATTCATGGGGCCGGCAACATGGCATCAAAACGGCCTCAGCGCCAACGACAGTTTTAACGCAAACCCGGATTTCGTCAGGCTACATTTTGGGCCGAGCCAAGGATTTCTAAAACCGGTTTGCATTTCTTCGGGTTGAATGCACCTTTCGGCCTCTGTCTATGCAACGGTTACCCGGGTTCCGTGACTATTACCCAGAGGATTGCGCTTTCCGAAATTACGTCTTCGAGAATTGGCGTCGCGTTGCGCGCGCATTCGGATTTCAGGAGTACGATGGCCCGACCCTTGAACCAACGGAACTCTATAAAAAGAAGAGTGGAGACGAATTAAAAACGCAGCTATTCCGGTTCACCGATCAGGGAGGTCGGGACGTCTGCATGAAGCCGGAGATGACTCCCACGCTGGCCCGCTTGGTTGCCGCGCGGGAAAGGGACTATCGCAAGCCGATCAAATGGTTCAGCATTTCTCCATTCTTCAGGTTTGAAAAACCGCAAAAGGGGCGCCTGCGGGAGTTTTATCAAATCAATTGTGACATCATCGGAGACGATTCTCCGGCCGCCGACGCAGAACTAATCGCGCTCGCGGTGGCGCTGCACCGGGTCTTTGGGCTCACCGAGGACGATTTTTTCGTGCGAGTCAACAATCGTCATCTCTGGGCCGAGTTCCTGACGAAGCAGGAAAAGCCCATCGAGCGGTTACCTGAGTTCCTTTCGATTATCGACAAACTTGCACGTGATAGTGCGGAGGTCACCGCGCATAAGCTTAAGGGCTTCGGCCTTGAACTAGACCAGATTCGAGAGTTTCTGGCGACGCCGGCAGAATCGGTCCCGGGGTTCGGCGGCTTGTTCCGGGAACTGCGCTGGCGCGGCTTGGAAAGTTTTGTTGAACTTGATCTGACGATCGTTCGAGGACTCGACTACTATACGGGGCTGGTCTTCGAGATTTTTGATCGCAAGAAAGAAAACCGTTCCCTCGCGGGAGGGGGCCGGTATGACAACCTCGTTTCGGTGATCAGCGATGGCGCGATAGATTTGCCTGCCGCCGGTTTTGCGATTGGGGACGTGACATTTGCGGACCTGTTGCGGGAACTCGATCACACGAGGATACGCATCGAGGAGGCTCTCGGGACCGGGCTTAGCGCCTTCATCGTGGTCGCCGATGAAAGTCGGCGGCCGGATGCGATCCGGCTTGCAAGTTCGCTCCGCCAATCCGGTATCACCGTGGACTACTGGTTTCAACCGGCCAAGGTCGGGAGACAATTTCAACAAGCAGAAGCTCTTCACGCTATCTACGCTATCGTGGTCGGTCAGGAGTGGCCGCAGGTACGCGTTAAGCTTCTTGCGGAACGCAGAGAAGAATTGATTTCGATTGATGAACTTCCTGCTCTACTTGGGAACAAAAACATTTCGCCTTAGCTGATCGGAGCCATGTACCGCACGCATCATTGCAACGAACTCAGGGCAAACAATGTGGGTCAGGAAGTAGCACTTGCCGGCTGGGTCGATTCAAGACGCGACCATGGCG
>JAFAJU010000419.1 GCA_019236035.1 Verrucomicrobiota bacterium
AAAGATGTAAGTTTTGCTGCCATTTGAGAGATCCCAACTCTCGGCCATACCCGGCTGCGGTTCTCCGAAGCGATCGAAGCGGAGGAGTCCTTCGAAAAGAGCGTAGCAAATGCGGCCCTCAAGCTGGCCGGTCACCACGGCAGGATCAATAGATTCTGGTTCGGCGCCATTGAGGATCACCAGGTCGGCGCGCTTATCCCCTGAATCGCAACCGGCCGCAAAAAGCAGGACGATCAGCCCGATCGCTCGGCAGAAACACGCGGCTTTGTCCTTCGGTTCGTCACGCGCCACGGCTAGCGTTGAGGGGATTCGGATGGGGCCGGAGATGACTGCTTAACGCTGGCGGCCGGGGCCGGTGTGGATTCGCTTGCTGCGCTCGGAGACGGAGAGGCTGGAACGGAAGTACGGGGGGCGGACTCTGGGGAAGCGGAAGCCGCCGGAGCCGCTGGAGCCGCGGAAGCGGCTGGAGTCGCCGAAGCGGTGGTGCCGGGCGAAGCTTGCGGCGACCCTGCTGTCGTCGCAGGTTTCGGGGTGGCTGAAGTCGCTGCTTTGCGTACCTCGTTCTCGAGAACGCCCACGCGCCGGTTCACGCTCTGGTGCGCGGTTAGCACCGTCAGCAGCAACGTCACTGCGAAAAAAGTGCAGCCAAGATAGACTGTGGCTTTCGTCAGGACCGTCGCGGTTTGGGCGCCAAAAATGTTTTCCGTCACGCCGCTGCCGAAAGCTGCTCCCAATCCCTCGTTTTTGGGCCGTTGCATCAGCACGACAAGCGTGAGCAAGACACAGACGATCACAAGGATGCCCAGCAGAATCGGAATGATAATACTCAACCACATATGAGGGCGGCAATATGGTGCGCGGTCCGCGGCTTGTAAAGTTGTCCTTTGCCCGAACGGAGGCACGGGACCGTCTCCTCCTAACGCGTTGAACTTCTGGACGTTCCGTGCTTTCGTTGGCGGCATGCTTCGCGCCGTTATCCTGCTGGGACTAACCGGAACTGCGGCTGTCTCCCAGCCGCTCGAGTATCCGAAAGCCAAAAAAACTGATGTCGTCGACGACTATTTCGGTGTGAAAGTGCCCGATCCTTATCGTTGGCTCGAGGATACTGATTCACCGGAAACGATCGCATGGGTGAAAGCGCAAGTGGCCCTCACCTCTGCCTATTTAGAGAAACTGCCTGATCGAGAACCTTTCAAACAGCGGCTAACGAAGCTCCTGAATTATGAACGGTACACTGCGCCGAGTTGGCAGGGACATCGCTATCTCTATCGCAAGAATGACGGGCTCCAAAATCAGAGCGTCATTTACACGCTGACAGAGCTGAGCGAAACACCAAAGATTTTGTTGGATCCGAATCAACTCGCGAGCGACGGGACGATCGCGGTGACAAGCACGGAGGTCAGTGACGATAGCCGTCTGCTGGCCTACGGAATCGCAGCCAGCGGCTCGGATTGGAACGAAATCCGGGTTCGTAACATCGACGCGGAGCAGGACCTCCCGGACGTCATCAAATGGGTCAAATTTTCTGAGCCGAGCTGGACCAAAGACAGCAAGGGCTTTTTCTATGCAAAGTTCCCTGAACCAAAGGCTTCTGAGAATCAGACCTTCGCCAAGCTCGCTAATCAAAAGATGTACTACCATCGCCTGGGCGATTCCACAGACAACGATCAACTCATCTACGAACGGCCAGACGATCCGGATCTATCCTCCAGCGGCGCTGTTTCGCACGATGGGCGATACCTGTTCGTACAAGTCAACAAAGGGACAGACGAGCGAAACTTGTTGTACTTCAAAGAGCTTGGGGACCCGATGGCACCGAAGATTGACGCTCCTTTTCAGACGATTATTGACAAGTTCGAAGCACAGCTACAGGTGGTGGGTTCAGTCGGGAGCAGGCTGTTCGTAGTGACCGATCTGGGTGCTCCGAGATATAAGGTAATCGAAATCGATCTGACAAACCCGAGCCGCGACCATTGGAAAGAAATCATTCCAGAGTCAAAAGATCTGTTGGAGGAGGCCGAGTTGGCCGGCGGGAAATTAGTGGTGAAGTACCTGGTAGACGCCAAAAATCAGCTCTTTGTATTTGATCTGGATGGGAAAAAGGTGACCGAGATTGCGCTCCCGGCACTGGGGACAGTTGGAACCTTGTCGGGCGACCCTGATCGGCCCGAGTTATTTTACATGTTCACTTCGTTCTTATATCCGACAACGATCTATCGGTACGACGTGAGCACCGGCCAAAATGGAGTGTTCAAAAAGCCGAACGTCGACTTCAACGCTGACGAATACGAGACGAAGCAGATATTCTACCGATCGAAGGACGGCACGAAGATCCCGATGTTTATTGTAAACAAGAAGGGAATTAAGCTCGATGGAAATAACCCCGTCTACCTGACAGGTTACGGGGGATTCAACATCTCGATCACGCCGTCTTTTTCGGCGTCCTATGTGAGCTGGATCGAAAAGGGTGGTGTCTTCGCGCTACCTAATCTGCGGGGCGGCGGAGAATACGGCCGGGAGTGGCATGAGGCGGGAATGAAGGAACACAAGCAGAATGTGTTTGATGATTTTATTGCCGCGGCCGAGACGTTGATTGATGAGAAGTACTCCAGCGCCGGGAAGATAGCTATTGTCGGCGGTTCGAATGGCGGTTTGCTGGTCGGCGCCGCACTGACCCAGCGCCCTGATCTATTCGGAGCCGCGGTGCCTGAGGTAGGCGTTCTGGATATGCTGAGATTTCAAAAGTTTACCATCGGCTGGGCCTGGCAATCCGATTATGGATCGTCTGAGACACGCGACGGGTTTCAGTATTTGATCAAGTATTCACCTCTTCATAACATTAAAATCAATAGTTGCTATCCTCCGACCCTTGTGACAACGGGTGATCATGACGACAGAGTTGTACCGGGTCACTCGTTCAAGTTTGCCGCGACCCTGCAGGCTGCGCAGGCGTGCACGAATCCGGTGCTGATTCGCATAGAAACCAAAGCTGGTCACGGCTCAGGCAAGCCGATTACCAAAGTCATCGAGGAGCAAGCTGACGTCTTGGCGTTCATGTGGGACGCTATCGATAGACTGGCTAAGTAGTTTGCTTTGAATAAGAATGGCCAAGGTCCAGAGGGTGGCAGCGCTGCACGATTCGCTAATAAAAGCTGCGAATTTCGGCCATCATCCGCCGGACGTGCGCATAATCGTGACGAGGTTTGAGTACATGATAGCTTTTCCAGGGATCGCCCCATTCCAGGATTTGTATCGTGACGCGACGCACGCCCCAATCGTTCATCTCTGATGGCGATGGACAATACAGGTCGATGGTGTTGCGTCCGGCCAACGCCCAACCGTAATCGTCAACCTGATAGACCTGCCCGGTGGCGAGGATTATGAATTTGGTGCCGGCAGGCCAGCGGGCCCAATCAGCAGCAGCGCTCCGGATCGACCCGTATTCGAGAGTCGTGCCAGACGCACTGGAATTGCCGTAAGGCCGATGATCACTTTCGGTGTGAGTATAAGCGGTAGTCCGCACTTTCATGAACTGGCTGCGAGGCAACGGCGGCTCATAGGTCGGAAGGGAGCGACCTGCGCAACCAACGAAGAGAATCGACAGCGTCGCGAATGCGACGAGGCGAACAACTGGAAACTTCATGCGCGCCGATGCTACCAAACATTTTAAAAAGTTGGAATAACTTTTGTGCTGAATCCTGAAATTAGGAGCGATGCAGGCTGGCACCTGTTTCTTTGCTCGCAACGGTTGCAGGGAACTTGATTTTGTAATAAAAACGCGAGTCATGCGGCAGCAATGGATTTTATGTTTGGCGGCTATCTCGTGGATGGGTTGTGCAACCGGCGAACGGTGTTTCGCTCGCGATCCAGAAGTGCGCCGAGCTTTACCGATCGATCGAACGCCGTCTGCGGATACTTCGCCGCCGGCAGTCGATTCCGCTCCGTCTGCAGGTTCTGCAAGGTCAGTTTCCAGCACGACTGTGGGCCAAACGCCCCAGTCGATGTCGGCGCTACCTGTTTACCCACCAAGTGCTCCGGCGACGATCGCGAGTTCCGCGATCATGATTGATGCAAGGACCGGCGCAGTCCTTTTTTTTAAGAATCCAGATATCCCGCGGCCGGTGGCCAGCACCCAGAAGCTTTTAACGGCTTTGTTGATTGCGGAACATGGGGGTCTGGATAATAGCGTCCGGGTGTCTCCGGAGGACTGTGCAGTCGAACCGACGAAACTTGGGTTCAGGCCGGGCGAAGTCTATACGAAAAGACAACTATTGGCTGCGATGCTGGTGCATAGCTGTAACGATGCGGCAGTTTGCCTGGCGCGTAACGACGCCGGAAGCGTAGGTTCGTTCGCCGCGATAATGAACTCCAAGGCGGCTGCGCTGGGAGCCGCGAACAGCCATTTTGTCAATCCTAATGGTCTCCCCAGACCGGGACAATTCTCCACTGCGCGTGACATGTCGCGAATAGCTTTTGCCGCCTATCACAACCCGACACTGCGGGAGTTCATGCGATTGCCGGGTCTGACTTTTACTTATAGTTCAGGTCGCAGGCGTTATCTCGAGCCGACAAATAAGCTCGTGACGCGATCTGCGATGTTTACCGGAATGAAAACAGGTTACACCGAGCTGAGCGGTCGATGCCTGGTTTCGAGCGCTTCCAATGGCAGCAACGATGTTATCCTCGTCCAACTCGGCGGAACTCATCATCTGCTGTTTGACGATGCGCAAAGGCTGTTGCTCTGGGGGTTGGAACGAAGGGCGGGCACGCCGGCTTTCGCTGCGGTCCGGTAGGGTTGATGGGGCATCACCAAAGTAGCATAGGCATCCTGCCTGTCGGGCGCGTTGCGTGGCGTGCGAAGAAAGGCTGGAGGCTTATGCGACGAGACAGGCTGAAAGCTTATGCTACTTTACCGGCCAACAACGGCATAGTCCATTCCGGCCGCGGTGGCGGCTTCAAAACCGGCTGGACTATCCTCCAGCACCAGGCAGTCGGAAGGCGGTACGCCCATCCGGCGGGCGGCCTCGAGGAAAATGTCAGGGAACGGTTTCCCATGTGCAACCTGTTCGCTAGTGACGATCACCGAAAAAAAATCCTGAAATCCGATTGCATCCAAAGTCTTGGACACGACAGGCAGGATACCTCCGGAGGCCACCGAGACCTTCGCAAACTTGGCGACCTGGCGCGCGAAATCGGCAACTTCCGGAATCGGTCGAATTTCTTCGATTCGTTGCACGTAGAGGTCCTCTTTTTCGGTGGCGATCATTTCGGGATCGAGTGAAGTACCGAAGCGCTCGTTCAAAAACTGGACCATCTTGCGGCTTGGCCATCCGCCAAGCTTGTAAAATAATTCTTCCGGGATTTGGCCCCCATGCTTTCGTACCGTGTCGGCCCAGGCCAGGTAATGGACCGGCATAGAGTCGGCCAAGGTGCCATCGCAATCGAAGATATAGCCTGCGTATTCCTTTGCGGGCGGTGTAAAGACTGTCATAAGAGAGCCGGGGACAGTTGCACGCCTTTAGAATCCTTGAAAGGCAAAACGTGTTGCAGACAAGTCAAGTTCTATTCCGGCGTATATGCGCTAGCGTCGTGGTGGTTTTGCCTTTCAAGGATTCTCCGAGGCCGCTCAACCCTGCTGCGCCACGCCCAGCGCTATCAACTGCCCAAACCACTCGCTCGTCTGAGGCGCGGCCTCGCTAGAGATAGGAAAAGCGACTCATTGCAGAATTTTTATTGATTTTAGACGCTTTCCCGGGATGATCTCTATCCCTTGTTATGCGTCACACGATCTCAGTACTGGTTGAAAACAAGTTCGGCGTTCTGGCTCGAATCGCCGGCATGTTCAGCGGGCGAGGATTCAACATCGATAGTCTGAATGTTGCGCCGACCAATGACCCTTCTGCTTCCAGAATGACGATCGTAGTACGTGGAGATGACACGGTTCTCGAGCAAGTCACAAAACAGTTGAACAAGCTCGTTGACGTGATTGAAATCCAGGATTTCAGGGATGGAGATTATGTTGACCGTGAATTGGTCATGCTCCGGGTCAACGCCGATTCCGAGAATCGATCGGAGGTCATGCAGATCTGCGACATTTTTCGGGCAAAAATAGTCGACGTTCAACCAAAGCGTCTCGCCATCGAAATTACTGGGAATGAAAGCAAGATCAGTAAGTTTCTAAGACTAATGGAAAACTTTGGCATCAGCGACTTGACGCGTACCGGCAAGGTCGCTATGGCCCGAGTCGAATGATCCCTTTAACGAAAAATCGACAACAAGAGGTATACCCCGGAATCGCGGTTTCCATTTCGGAAGTCAGGTTCAACTAAAGTTATGGCAGCAAAAGTCTACACGGATAAGGACGCCGATCTCGCGAACCTCAACGGAAAAGTGTGTGCAGTCATCGGATTCGGCTCACAAGGGCACTCGCATGCCCTCAACCTCAAAGACAGTGGTGTAGAAGTGGTGGTTGGCCTGTACAAAGGAAGTAAATCTGCCCCGGTCGCCCAGGAACATGGTTTTCCGGTGCTGGATGTCAGCGAAGCGGTCCAGAAGGCTGATATCATCTTTTTTGCGACCCCAGATCTCAAGAGCGCGTCGATCTATGAAACCGAGGTGGCGCCTCACCTGAAAAAAGGCAAAGCGCTTCTTTTCAGCCATGGCTTTGCGATTCATTTCAAGACCATCGTACCGCCCGCGGATGTGGACGTGATAATGGTGGCGCCGAAGGGTCCGGGACACATCGTACGGCGGCAATACCTCGAAGGCAAAGGGGTGCCGGCGCTGATCGCGGTTTACCAAAACCCGTCCAAACAAGCGAAGAAGCTGGCGTTGGCGTGGGCGAAGGGAATTGGTGCGACTCGAGCCGGCGTACTGGAAACTACATTCAAAGAGGAGACCGAGACCGACCTCTTCGGGGAGCAGACGGTCCTTTGCGGCGGTTTAACCTCGCTGGTCCAAAACGGGTTCGAAATTCTCGTGGAAGCCGGCTACCAGCCGGAGATGGCCTACTTCGAGTGCTTGCACGAGTTGAAATTGATTGTTGACCTTATGTATGAATCCGGCATCGCAGGCATGCGATTCTCCATATCCGAGACCGCGAAGTGGGGCGATGTCTCAGTTGGGCCGACGGTGATCGACAGTTCGGTGAAAAAGAAAATGCAGAAGGCGCTTAAGGAAATCCAGAACGGAAAATTTGCTAAGGGCTGGATCGCCGAATACGCAGCCGGCTTGCCCAAATACAAAAAACTACTGAAGGATGGCGAAAAACATTCGATCGAGAAGACTGGTGAACGTCTGCGCGGACTGATGCCCTGGATTCAGAAGAAGAATATCAAGGGTGCGCAAGCCGCCTATTAGAACGTGAACGCCGAGAACGCCAGCATCGCCGCGAACGCCGGGAAGTGAGAACCTGTTTGCAAGAGCTGCCCGCGCTTCTCAGTGTCTAAAGTCGCAAGGTCACTCAACGTAGTGGGTTAGATTCGCAGGCGTCGCGATCCGCCTGTTTCTGGCTCTTCGCGTGGTCACGAGGTCCTGCAATTCGGCGGCCAAACGGAACAACCTTTTGCTGCTGAGCCGTTCTTCCGTTTTTTCGGATCCGGTTTCGTGGATCTGCTCGGCACACTCCGTAAAATTGCTTCTTGTCTCCTCGTTCATAGTAGCTTCGCCTCCGCTCGAGTTTTACAACCGCACCTCACCAGCCTGAGAAGTCAGCAATATTTCCACCCTCTTTACCCGACTGTAGGTAGAACTAATATTGCAGGCAAATGCGTTTGTAAAATGGGAAGTTTGGTCGGTAGGGCGAGGCTCCGTCCGAGCCGTGGCGTGTGACGACCCAAAGGGCAGGACGGCGTCACGCCCCGCGTCGCCCCGCGGCTCGGACGGAGCCTCGCCCTACCGACCAAACTCTAGAAATCCAGATGATTCCAGTAGGTGACCTTGTCCTGATGGTTCGCGACGAATTTGACCGCACCATCCTGGGAGACCACGACCGCAAGACATTCGGAATATTCGCGGCAGAGCCGATAGGCCGTACGATGTCGCGTTCCGGCCGTCTCCATGGACTCAAGCACGCAATCTTGCGCCTCGATATCAAGAGCGCGATAAACCATTTCATCTTCAAAGCTGGGGACCTGAATCTCAACGCCAAATCCCATAACAGTGAATTCGTGATCGAGCAGAAGACAACCGTCGACCGCTGTGAGGTCAGACAGCCAGAGAGCGAGCTCGATGAACCGCTGACTGAACGTAAACGGGAACTCGTCAAACCATTCCAGGTATTCGTGCCAACCTACCGACGATTTTCTCTTCGCCACCGCAAATTGGACCAGCCGACGCCGCACTTCTGCAAGAATGACCGCAAAGGGGGAAGCGGTACAGGTCTCTTCGATCCGATACTTTGCGCGTAAGGGACCGCCCGGCTTCAGAAGCTTTCTTGTCAGGATTCGCGGCACAAACACCATCGTGCCGCCGTGCCGCGAATTGCGAATCTCGCGAATGACTCTCCTCATGAACCCAAAGCCGATTTTCTCGACGAGATCTTCCCGCACGATCACCGAGTCGGCCGAGGAAGCCGAGTTATCGTCCGCAAAACCCGCGCCGATATTTCGATAGCGTTCATGTAACCAGGCGGATGCGAAAAGATCGAATCCATGACCTTCGACTCGACCATTTAAGAGGGTAACCAGACGTTCGGAGCCCCTGTTAATGACCAAATTCCCCGGACCACGGACATGGATGATCAGCCACTCGGGAATTGGGTGGTTGACGGAATCCACCGCCGCGGCGAGATCTCTGGACAAGGCCCCGGTGTGGATCATCCCGGAAATTTCGAAACCGCGCCGCAGAGACCATTCAACCAGGATCATCGATCGATAAAATCCGGTGGCAGGTCCCAAGCGCCGGATCTCCTGCTCCGCAAATTTTCGGCATTTCGCTAAGCGCACGAGATGAAATCCAATCCGGGCGAGGCTTGCGGGTTCAAGATCCCTCGGAGCTGACAGCGCGATCCGGCATTCCACGGGGCGGCCCTCTTCACGAAGGAGGCTTGCCTGGTAAGCTACGCTCAGGAAGGAGTGTAAAGTCTCGATGGAATCCAGGACCGGCTGCGCATTGTCCGCCCTACCCCAGAGTGACCAGATCTGTTCCGCAAGCTCGCGCGGATAGGAATGCGCATTTAATTCGATAAGTGACACCTCTTAAACTGTTGGTCAAACAGCCGCCGTTTGCATCCGATTTCCTTAGCCCTTCAAAAGCAGCCAACTGACCCGCGGCGACGTCATCATTATATGCCAGACGATGCACTAGCGATTAACTCTCGCAACTGCGTAATCCTCCTTTGAAAGAGGTCCATTGCTTTCTCGATCGGATCGGGGGATCGCATATCGACGCCGGCGTCCCGGAGCGTTTCGATCGGGAACTTGGCTCCCCCAGATTTGAGAAATCCCAGGTAGGCTCGAACTTCGGCGGGACCCCCGTTCAGCACTCGGTCCGCGAGCGAAATCGATGCGGAGATGCCGGTCGCATATTTATAGACGTAAAACGCTGAATAAAAATGCGGGATTCTCAGGCACTCGATGCTGAGTTCGTCGTCTACGGTGAATCGCGGTCCGAAGTAGGCTTCGAGAAGGTCGCGATACACGTTTCGGAACACGTCAAGCGTCAGGGGTCCACCGTTTTCCTCTATTTCGTGCACAAGTTTCTCGAACTCGGCGAACATCGTCTGACGAAAGAGAACTTGCCGGATGTCCTCGATCTGGCGATCGATCAGGTAGGCCCGCATCTGAGGCTCCTGAGCACGTTCCAGAAGATGATGGGTAAGCAGTTCCTCATTTAATGTCGAAGCCACCTCAGCAAGAAAAATTGGATAGCCGTAGTTCTGGAAAAGCTGATGCTGCTGCGCGAACCAGGTATGCATGGAGTGTCCGGACTCGTGCGACAGGGTGAACACGTCGGAAAACACGTCGGGTTTGTAGTTCATCAGAATGAAGGGCGGATTGCCGTAACTTGAGGAGGAGAAGGCTCCGCTTCTTTTTCCTTTGGTTTCGTAGCGGTCGACCCAACGAGAGTGGAGTCCGTTTCTGAGGGTCTCGACATATTCGGTGCCGAGAGGACTTAGCGCCTGGACGACGGTCTCGATTGCTTCATCAAAGCCGACGTTGGTTTGGATCTTCGGCACCAGCGGCACAAATGTGTCATACTGGTGGATATCAGACAGCTTGAGGACCTCGCGGCGGAGATCGTAGTATTCGTGGAGTACCGGGAGGTTTTTCCGAACGGTCGCAATTAAGTTATCGTATACGGCCACCGGGATGTTGTCCTCAAAGAGTGACGCTTCGCGGGCGGACGGGTACTTGCGGATCTTTGCGGAAAACACATCGGCTCGGACCGAGGAAGCTAGCGCAGAGGCCAAGCTATACTTGTGATCATCAAATTCCTGATAGAATTGGTGAAACGCTCGACGGCGCAAATCCCGATCCTGTCTATGCAGAAAAGAGAGATAAGTGCTCTGAGAGAGCGCGACTTCATGTCCCTCTTCGTTGACTAGAGCGCCAAACTTCATGTCGACGTTCGTGAGCTGTGAAAATGTTTCCGAATGACCCCGTAGAACTGGCGCACCGAGCGTTAAAAGCCGCTCTTCGGGTTCGGAAAGGGTGTGCGGCTTGAACCGGCGAAGCTTGCGGAGAGAGATGCGCCAGTCGGTCAGAGCCGGGTCATCCAGGAAGCGTTGAAACTTGTCGTCATTGATCGCCTGGATCTCTGGATTGATAAACGAAGCCGCCTCGTTGACCTTGGTGAGCAGGTTCGTCAATTCCGCGCGGCGAGAAAGATTTTCATTATTCGAACTATCTTCAGAGTGTTTGAGCGAGGAGTAGTGTCCAAGCCGTTCCGCGATTTGATCGAGCCGGTTTTCGAACTCTAGACAATTCAACAACGTCTCCGGCGATTCTCCTACCCGCCCCTTGAACTCTGTAATCTTGAGGTAGCCATTCTTCAGGTCAGAGAATGCCTTTCGGTACTCCTCTTCGGTTTTGAAGATGCGGGTGAGGTCCCAGGTGTCAGCTTCAGGGATCTCCGAGCGGGCCGGGATCTGGCGGCTAGGCGTCATATCAGAGAACGTCAACTAAGCTCGGCGAACGTCAACAGCCTGCATCGCTCACAAATCTTTAGAGATTTGTGAGCGATGCAGGCTTCACGCACGCGGATGCGCTTTGTCGTAGGCCTTTTTCAAGCGCTCCGTAGTCACATGGGTATAGATCTGCGTCGTCGAAAGATTCGCGTGACCGAGCAGCGTCTGCACGCTGCGCAAATCGGCCCCGTTGTCCAGGAGGTGCGTGGCAAAACTATGGCGAAGTTTGTGTGGACTGACGCGAAGCTGAATTGAAGTCTCAGAAAGGTGCTTCTTTAGCATGAGCCAAATCGATCGGGAGGACAGGCGCTTCCTTAACTTGCTGATAAACAGTGGACCGGATTGGACGCCGGCTTCGAATCGGTATTGCTGGATGGCCTTCAACGCCAGTTCTCCCACCGGCACCATCCGTTCCTTTCGCCCTTTGCCAATGACGCGGACGGTTTCGCTGAACGTATCAACGTCGGCGACATTTAAAGCGGCTAACTCACTCAAACGGAGACCGCTGCTGTAGAACAACTCCATCATCGCCACATCGCGCGCTGCAGCCCAGGCAGGAGCTTGATTCTGCCGCTCGGTCTTCTTGGGCACAGTTAATAGCTCGTCTACCTGCACGACCGAAAGCACCACCGGAAGTTTTTTTTCCATTTTTGGCAGTTGCACTTCTCTTAGCGGGTTGTCCCGAAATCCTTCTCGTTCGACGAGGTATTTGTAGAAACTACGCAGCGCGGCAAAAGTGAGTCGGACATAAGACCTGGCCATACCCGATTTCATGCACTCCAGCAAAAAGGCCCGGAATTGTTGAGCCGTACAGCCATTCCACGACGGCTGGTCACCGGCGAAGTGCTGGAATTTTTCCAGGGCGTGCCGATAGGCGGCGACCGTCCGGGGAGAAGCATTGCGTTCGACCTCAAGATACCGAATGTAGCGTTCGAAAAGCCGATCTTTTTTCTTCGGATAAGACATTTAGGAGCCAGGAGCCAGGAGTCAGGAGTTTGGAGTTTGGAGTTCGGAGTTCGGAGTTCGGAGTTCGGAGTTTGGAGTTTGGAGTTTGGAGTTCGGAGTTCGGAGTTCAGGAGCGTCTTCGCGAGGCAGACTGCCGGATACTTCGAGGCGAATCAAACTCTTTGCGGCACAGGAGGGGAAAAAAGCGGCCATCGCGGATTTTATTCTGTAACTCCTGAACTCCTGAACTCCTGACTCCTGGTTCGAGCCCGAAAGCCTAGGAACAGCCGATGATGTTCCTGTTCCTCGGATAATATGTCGATCACCAAGTCCTGCGTGACGTAATCGAGACCGTCTGTCAGGCTGATGATCTTTTGGTACTGGGAGATAGCGACTTCCTCGGTTCTGATGACCCCCTGTACCACCGCCATCACATCTTCGCTATCCGACGGGGGTTGCAACAGCTCCTGATCCCGCGGCAGTTCGAGGGAGCCCGGGATGCGACCGCCCAAAACCTTGATTCGCCTGGCCAGGCGACGCGCGTGCTTCAGCTTACGGGTGATCTGTTCTTCGAGCGATTTCTTTACTTCTTCAGCGTTGACGCCGTTCAGATCGATCGAGTTTGCGAGATAATTCTGTATCGTTTCCAGCTCTATCGCGTAGGACTTTTTCAGCTCGGCCACTATCGCTTTCGTCTTAGACACACGAAAGGGCCCGAGATGCAGTTAGCTGTTGCACTAGTCAGGAGTCCGAGGTTAAAGCACCGCTCCCATGGGAACGCTCAAATGCTCCGGCTGCGCGGTAGCGCCAACGTCTCCGTACCGAGCTGTGTCCCGCCGCAAGACTAGAGTCGCTGATCTGGTTTCGACGCCGTCCGGGGAAACAGCGACAATGGGGATTTCGAACTCGTTGTCCGGGAATTTGAAATGGTATCGGAAAGTGCCGTCCGGTTGGAGCTGAACGGGTCTACCGGCAATGGTGACTTTTGCCTGCGGATCTGTGCCGCCATAGAAGATCACCTCAGCATTCACGTGCATGAAGAAGTTACGCTCTGGTTGGCTGAAGGGCTGCCCACTCCAGCTAGCTCCGATTCCGCTGAAGAGACTGCTTTCCGAAACCAACTGGTTCCAGCTTGAAAGGCCGAATTCCAAGCCGCTCCAGCTGGATAATTGCTCAGAGCCGAATGAGAACGAACTAACCGCGAGTGAACCGAAAGCGGATTCCCAGCTGGAAGTAATTGCGCCCAAGCCCGCTTGCCAACTTGCGAATGTTTCACTGCTCAAGCTGTATGAGCTCAAGGCGGTTTCCCAACTTGAGGTGATCTCGCTGAGACCAGCCTGCCAACTCGCCAGCACTTCGCTGCCGAGGCTATACGAACTCAATGCGGATTCCCACTTCGCGAAAATCTCACTGACGCCTACCTGCCAGCTGGCTAACGTTTCGCTGCTAAGTCCGTATGAGCTGACCACTTGTGCAAAGCTGCCGGTGACTTCGCTGAGGCCGGCTTGCCAACTCGCCAGTACTTCGCTGCTTAAACCAAGCGAACTGATGGCTTGTGCAAAGCTGCCGGTGATCTCGCCGAGACCGGCCTGCCAACTCGCCAGCACTTCGCTGCTTAGACCGAGCGAACTGACTGCCCGTTCCCACTTCGAAACGATCTCTCGAACGCCGGCCTGCCAGCTCGCCAGGGTCTCGCTGCCGCCCGCCAGAACTTCAGAGGAGACACCTCCAACTTCAGAAGATAAGCCACCCAGCTGTGAAGAAACACCACCGACCGCCACGCCGGCAAAGCTGCTCACCCCTCCACTCGAAAGTTCCTGCCGGATAAATTCCTGGATCGAGCCGCTGAACAAGCTCGATTCTCCCGGCGCCAATAACGAGGCCAAACGACCTTTAGCAAGAAGTTCGCTCGCCGATTCAGAGTCCAGCTTACCGCTGAGTTCCCCATGCAGAAATTCGAGTACTTCGTGCGAGCTCATCGAGAAGAGTCGATCGAGAAAATCCTTCCCCAGGAGCGCTTCTAAGGTCTTTACCTGTTCAGCGCCCCAACTCGATCCAGTTCCCGGACCGCTCAGCGCCCGCTGCTGCAAGCGCGCTAAGGCTTCCGTCAAGGGCTGGCCTTCGGCTTGCGCGGCGGAGATCACGTCCAGAAGAAAATTGAAACTCAAATGGAACGGTACCGTTGCGAACTGCGTATCCCAATTGACGCTGACCGATTCAGGAGGTGTGCTGGTCGGTCCGGCCTTGCCCACGCTTGTCCAGGTATCATTCGCGTCCCGGTGGCCAAAAACAACCCTGTAAGCCGTGCCGGCAGAATGAACCGGGATATACCAGTTACGCGCAATCTCGTTAATCTCGATTGTCGATTCGAGCTCGTCGTTTCGATAAACTTCGAGAAACAGTTTGCGCGGCGTGGGAAATTTTGCGTAATCGAAATCCCAATAGGTGAAAAGCCAATGCGGATCTCGCGCGATGACAAACATCTCGCCATACCCGGAAGGTAACGCGCCCAAATCCTCAAACTTCAGCTTATCGGTTGGTCCGCTCAGAGCCTGACCTTCGGATCCTTGCTCCTTGTTTTCTTCGGACAAGCTTGGATTGGACGTTATTCGAAAACCGTTCTTTTTTTCGGCCGATTCTTTGCTCATTTTCAAACCCTCAGACGTTCCGGGGGCCTCGCACCCGCCTATGGTGGGCGAATTCTGACGAAATGCAAATTGAATTTCAGGAGACAGGAGTTCAGGAGTTCAGGAGTTCAGGAGTCAGGAGTTCAGGAGTCAGGAGTCAGGAGTCAGGAGTCAGGAGCTTCGTCGCGAGGAAGGCTGTCGGATACTTCGAACCGAATCAAACTCTTTGCAGGGAGTGAAGAATAGCGACCATCACGTGACGAGAAGGATGTTATTCTGCAACTCCTGTAACTCCTGAACTCCTGACTCCTGTCTTACCGTTCCGTTCCCGATTCGCCAAGTGCTTCGCTGACCGACGACTCGGTCGCCAGCAAACCCGCAAGATAGCCATTTCGAGATGGTATCGAGGCGGAACGCGCTATATTTCCGGGCGTCTCGAGACGCGAGAAAATTGCAAAGGCGATGCGGGACCGGGGTACGCTCTTTTCGCCGTAGCCGAGAGGTTTGTTGCTTGACCAGAATCGGATCATTTCGACGCCATTTTGCTGGTCTCTGCCGAGATAGATCACGGAGTGCCCGTGCTCTCGCCTACCGACTGCACTGGTCCAAAAGATCTTCATAAAATCTCCCGGTCTGGCTGCTTCGAAGGAGGTGAAATTACGGCCCAGTCCCAACTCGTTAAAAAGACAGGCCGTGCCGGGTCCATTCGCATTCCAGCGGCCCCAAATGCCGACACCGTCCGGTTGCCCTTTGATGGCCAGTGATTCGGCTAACCCGCCGGCGAGCGTCGATTCAGGGACCATCTCCTGAAGTGCCCGAATGAAGACGAGATAGGTCGCCCCCGAGCAATAGGTAGTTCGGGCGGCGGATGGGTTCACTTGAAGCCTTCCGCCTCTAACCTGAACGGCAGACTGAAGATCGCGCGTGGCAGCATTGGTGGCGAGGTAACCGCCCCCGATTGGCATCGAATT
>JAFAJU010000488.1 GCA_019236035.1 Verrucomicrobiota bacterium
CGGCTCCTGCGGTTTCAAGGAGAGCCGATCAATCATCATATGGGAGTCTCCGGTTACGCGGAGTACGCAGTCGTGTCGCGCCGCTCTGCTATCAAGGTCGACGGGTCGTTGCCTGCCCACGAAGCAGCTCTGTTCGGGTGCGCGGTACTAACCGGGGTCGGCGCCGTGGTTAATACGGCCAAACTCGCAGCCGGGACCAAGGTCGCTGTTGTCGGCTTGGGTGGGGTCGGTTTGAGCGCTCTACTGGGTGCAAATGCGGCGGGAGCGGCCGAAATTGTAGCGGTCGACGTCAGTCCAGAAAAGCTCGAGGTAGCGTTGCGGCTCGGTGCGACTAAAACTGTGCAGGCCGGTCCGGATGCGATCAAAGAGGTTCGCGATCTGACGGATGGCGGAGTTGACTTTGCCTTCGAGATGGCGAGTTCCGTTCGAGCACTGCAATTGGCATACGACATCACAAAACGAGGGGGCACGACGGTTACGGCAAGCCTGCCCAATCCGGAGCATCGATTTTCGATCCCGCCCGTTCAGTTGACCGCTGAGGAGCGGACGCTGAAAGGGTGTTATCTCGGATCGTGCGTTCCGGCGCGCGATATCCCGAGGTTTATTGCGCTTTATCAGCGGGGAAAGCTGCCAGTTGATCGCTTACTGAGTGAGATCATTTCGATCGATGGATTGAACGAAGCATTCGATCGGTTGGCCGAGGGTAAATCGATCCGGCAGGTGATGACGTTTCAGAGCTAGCCTTTTTCTGCGTTTGAATCTAGGGCTGCGCTACGGGCCGATCGCCCGGCGACTTATTGTCCCGGAGGGACTTATGAGAGTAGCCAGGCACGAAGTGCCTGGCCGCCTTCGCAGACTACGGCGCGCCCGACAGCCAGAGATTTGCGCAACCATCTTCTGCGGTCGCGACGTAGGCTTTGCGGAGTCGGGCTACCATCGTGCAGTCCCTCCGGGACAAGGAAGACAAACCGCGATTAAGTTAGCGCCTATGGGCTTCAGCCCTGGGTAGGCAGCCAACGAAATTCGCCCTGCAAGGGCGTCCGAACCATCATCGGTTTACAGCAATCATTAGCAGGGTTAAAACCGCTGTATATCGTAGCACTTTTACTATTGTCCTCGTGCTAGTTTGTTGTTTTCATTGGTCGCTTCCTACACTTCTCGATGCTTTGAACCAACAATATGCCGAAACGTCTTGCTATAACTATCTCAGGGGCCGTCTCTCTCGGCAGCTACGAAGCCGGTGTACTCTATGAAGTCATTAATGCGATCGGGCAACACAATAGCCATCCGGATATTAGGGACAATCCCGGTCAACAAATCGAGATTGATGTGCTAACCGGTGCCTCCGCAGGGGGCATGACAGCCACAATTGCGGCTCAGAAACTCATGCTTGAAGCCGGTGCTTTAAAGGGCGCTTACACTAACTCCTTCTACCTCCCTTGGGTTGCCGATGTCAGTTTGGACGGTCTGCTGAACTTCCACGGCGACGATGACCCTCTGAAGTCTATTCTGTCTTCTGAGCATGTCATCGATATTTCTAAGCGCCACCTGGTCGCGCGATATTTAAGCCACGCCGATCCCCCGCGGGAGCGCCATCCGGCCGGTGCCAAGCGGATTCGGCTTGGGCTGGCGCTCTCTAATTTAAACGGAATCGACTATGGCTTGCCTCTCAGACCGGAAGGCAAGTTCATTTATACTAGACACCAGGATGAACTGACGACTTGGATCGACGACGGCGTCGCGGCTGACGATAGCTTCGATTTCTGGGATGCTTTACGAAACGCCGCGGTCTCGTGCGGAGCCTTTGCGTTTGCCTTTCGCGTTATCGATGTCATCCGCCACGCTGCCGAGTTCACCCGGCCAAACCTTCAGACTCACATTGCTCCTACCCAGGCCTTCAGCTATACCGACGGAGGCACCTTTCATAACGAACCTCTTGGTTTAGCAAAGAACTTGGTTGATCTGATAGATGGCCATCAAAACGTCGACAGCCGCTTTTATCTCTTCGTTGCTCCCGGGGCAAAGAGTTCAGTCGCAAGCGCAGATTTTGCGGCGGCGGGCGCTAACTTCCGCGCTACGGGGCTACGGCTGGTTAATGCTATTTTCACTCAGGCGCGGTTTCAGGACTGGATTTTCGCCGAGACGGTCAACGCAAGCATCGAAGTCTTCAACGCTCAGGCGCGCGCGGCGATGCAGCTCTTCAATCAGGAGACCGCTGCGGTGACAAAGCGGTCCAAGGCGTTTCAAACAAGCATCGACTCTATTCTCCCGGATCTTTTCAACAGCCGCCCTGAACCACGTCCTGGTGAGCCGCCACTCGAGACGCTCGAGGCCGCACGTGAACGCGCCAAGAATCAGTGGGCCGGCGAATACAATTCACTGCCGGCCGCGACCCGGGACGCCTGGCTGGATACGGTTCTCGCGTTGGAAAGTGCGGCCCAGCTAGGAACACGTGAGGAGATGACTATCTATGGCATTACCGCATCGAACAGTGAACTTGCCAGCACCGAACTTACCGCCTTCGCCGGCTTCTTCGACCGGCGTTGTCGTGACCACGATTACGATGTGGGCCGCGCAAAGGGACGTCAATTCCTGACCAATAGCATCCTCACTCAGCCGCATCAGATCGGCCCTATCTTTTATCCCGATCCCGAACCTTTGCGCGCGATCGACCCGCATTTGGACGGTCTTACGCTCGACCGGATGGACCGAGCCCCACGCGAACAGCTGCGGGACAGACTCTCCTCCCGTGCCCATGACATCCTGGCCCAGTTCGGCGTCGGCACAGGTCTCTTTGCCGGCGTCGTCCGCGAAACCATAGTTGACACTATTATCAAACCTCAGCTCAACAATCTGCTGAAGTTGTGAAACTAACATTAGCCTGCCTCGCTCACAAATCTCTAAAGATTTATGAGCGAGGCAGGCTAGATACCGTATTCTGCGGGTAGCCGTCCGGACTTGACGGCTCGCTGGAGGGCTTGGTGATCGGCTTCGGTCTGGTCTGCGTAGGCGCGCGCGAAGCGCGCGAATGCCCGGTCGGCGGCGTCACCCTTGCCAAGGTAGCCGGATAGCATGGTGGCACCGGTCGAGCGAGCGTGGCCTTTGGCGAGCAAGGCGCCGCAGATCCGCCCATAATCCATGAGCGCGGAGCCATCCATGCCTTCTATGGTGATCGCGCCCTTCATATCGCGGAATTGGCGGACATAGTAGTCGCGATTGTCCACCGTCGTCCAACCTAGGAGCGGATCGCTCACGGTCTGTAATGTCTGTTGGTACTCCACGACCCGCTGCCCCTGATGCGCGTGCCATGCGGTGTCACCATGGACAAAAGGGGCGACGCACGATCGCCTGGCCTGCTTCAATTGGATGAATACCATATCGTTCACACCATTGCCTTGCAGCAGTGCAACGAACGCTCGCAGGCCAACACTACCAACGCCAACAACCTTATGTGCGACATCGAGAACTACATACGAGCCAAGCACCCGGTGCCAATGCGGCGGGAGGGTCTTTAGGTATGCCTGGAGACCGTCGATGAGACGCTCTTTCTCTTCATCGGACACGTGCGTTACCAGAGGGGGCTGGTCCATGATATGGCGGTTGCCATCACGCTCGCGGGTCAGCTTAGGTAGCGCCCGGTCGGTCGTGCGCTGTCGAGCCAGATTCGCTGATCGCTCGATTTCTGCTCGTAGCGACCAATCCGCCATCTCCTGCCGCATCCGATCAATGTCCATCCGGTTGAATGAGCGGGCCAGCAACGGTTCTCCTGCGAGCGCGCCAATCTGGCGGCGATACGCCGTTGCACACCAAAGCGCGGCGTCTTCACAAGTCGCTTCGGTCAGGCCGTTATACCGGCCAGCCACCCAAATACTCGTCACCAGGCGCCATAGGTCCCACTCCCACGGACCTGGATGTGCTTCATCGAAATCATTGAGGTCGAACACAAGATCGCGTTCCGGTGAGGCGTAGAATCCGAAGTTGCCCAGGTGTGCGTCGCCACAAATTACGGGCTGGAGGCCGGTTCTGGGGAGGTTCGAAAAATCATCTGCCATCAAAGGGGCCGCACCGCGCAGAAAGGCATAGGGTGAGGCCGCCATCCGACCGATCCGCACAGGGACGAGCTGATCCAGGCGCCCTGCGTGAGCCTCTTCGATGAGGTCAATCGGGTCAGGCCGCTCCTTTTTAGGTCGCCAGATGCCCAGATCTCCGCGCTTGGCCTGTTGGCGGAGCGCTCGGCCTGCCGCCCTTCGTTCTTTAGTCGTCGGCAGAGCAGTGCGAAGTTCGTTGGGCATCTTTCCCGCTGTGGTTAAAAGTTGCTTAAAGGATGTCATTGCATTCTTGCGCGTAATTCTGATTCGCCCAATCAAATAGCTAACCAAGTCGCCCGGAGAGTCAAAGTTTTCATGCGGGAAACAGTGGCGAAGCCGAGACAGATGATAGCCTAGCCCGCAAAAATCACGCGCTGGGAGAATCGACGAGCCCATTGCGGGCTAGAAAGCTCTTGAACAGATGCTGGGCGTCTTTTCAAGAGCCTGTTTTACAATTAAGGATTCGAAACAATCTGTTTTTAAACTCTTCTCTTCAAAGAGCAGCAGAATGGTCCGGCGTAGCCGGAGATTCTGCTGCCTGAGCCTGCGAGGCCTAGGAACAGGTAGCCCAAGACATCGAGCGCTGAAGGCGCGGAAGATTGGACCGGCGGCACCGCCCTGCGAGACGGTTTGGTTGTGGCCTGCAATCAATGCCCGCCGAATCGCATCTGTCGCGCCTTCAGCCCTTGCGTCGTTCCAACTAACTTCCCCTAGGCCTCGCAAGCTCAGCCTAGGCTGTCATCTGTCTCGGCTTCGCCGCTAGACTCCAAAAATCTCTTCGGCTGATATAGCATCCCTCAGGCCAGAGCCACCAACAGCTCGCGATTCATTCGACCGCTCTGATCAGCTACAATCGACCCACCCGCGATGTCGATGCGCCGCCTCTCCTGCTGCGGAAAAAGCAGCTTAATCTGCTCTGATTGTGGTGGAGGGACTTCTCCTTCGCGCTTAATGTTCACCAGCAATCTGGACGCGGACACCAGAATCTCTAACCGCCATGTGAAATAATGGCCCTCGCGATAGGCTTCACTTTCACCATCATCTTCAAAACATTCGTATACAAATAGCTTGTCGGTCCGTTGTGGGAAAATGCAAAAGGCGCGTTGATCGGCCCGCCTGGAGAAGCGTTGCTCTGCGACATTCAGTGGAATTACCGAGCCTTCTTTGGCCAGCAGCGGCGGACGATCCCAAGGCGCCGGCAGGACGATGTCTTGCGCACCCTGGTAGTAATCCCCAGTCCAAAAATCGTACCAGCCCGAACCGGCCGGAAGATAAATTGAACGGGCCCGTTGACCCGGTTCAACAACGGCTGCTACCAACAGGCTTTCCCCAAGTAGCATATCGTCGTTTTCCGCATAGCACCTCTCGTCTTCCGGGAAGTCATGAAACGTTGGCCGGACAATGGGCGCATAAATTCGATGCGCGCGCCACATGAGGTCGTAAAGATACGGGATCAGCCTGTACCGGAATTTTACCAGATCACGAATATACGGCGTAA
>JAFAJU010000582.1 GCA_019236035.1 Verrucomicrobiota bacterium
GCCCTGAAATGATCGCCACCGTCAGAATACCAGGAGAGACCAGCGGCAAAAGCACTTGGGTAAAAACCTGCCAACGGCTAGCGCCATCGATGATGGCGGCTTCCTCGAGTTCTTTGGGGATCGCGAGATAGTAAGTACGCAGCAGAAAGATAGCGAACGGGCTGAAGACGGCGGTATAGACCAAGGATAAGGCGAAGACGTTATCGATCAGCCCAAGATGGGCAAAGCCGAAATAGAGCGGGAACAGATAAAGCTGGATCGGTAGGGTCGTCGTGCCGAGCAGATAAGCGCTGATCCAGCGTAAGCCGGGTCCGGTCCGGCGCGCCAGCGCATAAGCCGCCATCGAACAAGTCGAACAGATCAACACAACGGCAAAGCCGGTTGTCTCTGCGCTGTTCAGCAGTGACCTTCCCAATTGAGCGTCTGTCCAGGCGCGCGCGAAATTGATCCATTGCAGAGTGCTCGGCAGAGCGAGCGGATTAGCAACGATTTCCGTGCTCTTCTTCAGGGCGCTGATGACCATCAAAGAGAGCGGAAACAAGGCGATGACAGCCGCGACCGCCAGCATGAAGTAAGCTGCCAAGAGGGTGCCGCGCCCAAGTGTTTGATTCATTGGTTCCCTTCTCTCTGTTGAATGCGAACGTAGAAAAACGTGGCGATCAGGCCGAAGAAGCTGATCACAAGCGCAACGGCGGCGGCCGGCCCCATGGTGTAGTTGTAGAACGCGTATCGATACGATAATGTTGAAAGCACTTCACTGGCATAGGCCGGGCCGCCTTGGGTCAAGACATAGACGAAGTCGAACGCCAGGAACGACCAGATGATCGTCATGATCATCATCAACGTAATCGTTGGCCGGATGGCGGGAATAAGTACATAGCGCAACAATTGGAAAAAACTGGCTCCGTCGATCACCGCCGCCTCGATCTGGGCGGCGTCAACCTGGCGAAAGGCGGCAAAGAAAATCACTGCGAGAAAACCCCACCAATGCCAGAGATCGACCGATGCCACGGCATAGAGAGCGGTCGGCGGGTGAGTGAGTGGATCGGCCAGATTAATTCCGTATAATTTCAGCCAGCCGACGATGCCCGATTCTGGATTATAGATCATGCCTTGCCAGACCCGCGCCACGACGACCGTGGCAATGATCACCGGCAGGAAATAGACGACCTGGAAAAACGTGCGTCCGCGTTTCGCTACTAACAGCAATGAGCCTGCACCCAGGCCCATGGCGATCGGGATGGTGAGGAAGATCACCGTCCATTTGATGTTGTTGAAAAGCGCGGAAAAGAAAACGGGATCGGCAAAGATTGTGCGGAAATTGTCGAGACCGACAAAGCTTGGCGTGGAGGCGCCGTCCCATTCGAAGAAGGCCATCGCGATCGTGAGAAGCCCCGGGATCAAAATAATCGCCACATTGATGGCGAGCGCGGGCAATAGAAAAGGCACCGGTGAATCACGCAGCCGCGTGATCCACCCGGATAAAACGCCAAGCGTCCCGCCTTGCGTCGGTCTCATGAAGAAGCAAAGCGAGACGCTTCGCCTACACGCTGACACGCCGCTTCAACGCGGCGCGGGAGGCGGCACCTTGCCGTCGGCCAGTTCTTTCGCGAAGATTTCCTGCATCTTCTTTAGATAATCGGCGGTCGAAATCTGCCCGAGCCAAACCTGTTCGATGCCGTGGATCAGATAATCCTCGGTCGCCGGTGGCCAGAAAGTCCAGGTGGTGTAGCCGTAGTTTCCTTGTGCCACCGCGTTGGAAAATGCAGTGAAGGTTTTCGCGAAGATCGGGGATACATTCTTGGTGAGTTTAGCTTCGTCAATCGAGGTGAGCGGCAGGTTCCAGTCGCCTGGCCAATCCTTGCTGATGCGGTCATAGAAGTCGTCGGAATAGAGATAGTCGAGGAAGGCAGCCGCCGCGTCGGGATTCGCTGAGTTCTTATTGATCGACATCGTGCTGCCGGTGCCGATGGAGTAAAGTGGATAGGGCACGCCTTCCCGCAGGCTCGGGAATGAAGCGACACCCAGTTCTTGGCCGGTCTGCTTGAATGCGGCCACCATATTGTCGAACGAGAATGTGCCGTTGGGCGCCATGCCAGCTTCACCCTTGGCCAGCAGCAGCGCTTGTTGATCGCCAGTTAGGGAGAAATAATTTTTGCCAAACCACCCCTTCTGATACCAGTCCTTAAGCACGTCGATCGCTTGGGCGAAGACCGGATCCGTCCACGGCATCTCGCCTTTTAACGCCTTATAGATATTCTCCGGTCCAGCGTAATGATTGAGTATGACGGAGACATGCCATTCATTGGCGGCACGCCAGTCGCCGTTACCCACTGAGAACGGGGTGATGCCCTTGGCCACTAACGCTTCCGCGATGGTGTTCAGTTCCGCCATGGTTTTAGGCGGCGCCCAGCCATTCTTGTCGAACAACGTTTTGTTGTAATAAAGGACCATGGTTTCGAACGTGCGCGGCAACGCATAGTTGTGGCCATGGTATTCCCCGGTCCTAAGCACCGGTGTCAGGATGCGTTTGTCCAGATTGTATTTCTTGATGTATTCATCCAGAGGCAACAGATGGTCGGATTGCACCAGCGCTAAGGTGGTGCTCGGCCCAGGGGTCATCACAATATCAGGACCTTTACCCGAGATGACAGCCATGCGGATTTTTTTGTCGCCGCTTCCACCGGCCAAAACATCGAGCGTGAGCGGCGTGGTCGGATGCGCCGCATTAAACGGCTCAACCAGATCCTTCTGCATGATTCGTTGCTGGTCCGGGTTTCCGCCGCGCTGATACCAAAGCGTGATTGGTCCGTCGGCCCGCGCGATCGTCGATAGGGTGGCGGCGGCAGTCAAAACAGAGACGCGCACCGTAAGACCCAAGTTCTTCAATAAAAGCCCCTCCCCCCTGCTCTCTTGTCTATCGGTTTTCATTGTTTTCATTGTTTTCATCTTGGCAGGGACGAGCTCCTGCTCGTCCGCGCTTATCTCACAAATTCGTTCTTGCACACAGGTTCAATCGAACGAGGTCGTCCCTACCGTTCAGGCAGATTGACGTCTTACGACTTCAAATGGCATCTGGCGCTGTCGCCCTGGGGTTTCAGGTGGCAATTCGTTAAGTCTTTCGATCACCATTTCCGCAGCCACTCGGCCCAATTCGCATTGAAACATGTTGATCGTGGAAAGAGGCGGGGTGACGAAGCGGGCGGCGAAGATATCGTCGAAACCCAATAGGGCGATGTCGTCGGGAATGGTTAACTTAGCTTCCCTAATGGCGGTCATCGCACCGAGCGCCATCAGATCGTTAGCGGCAAAGATGGCCGTTGGACGCGTACCTGCCGCGAGGATCTCTTTGGTTGCCTGATAACCGCCCTCTTCATTGAAGTCGCCATGGCTAGCCAGTTGCGGTGTGAGACGCATTTCGCCCAGCGCTTGCAAATAGCCGCTCACCCGGTTGGACTCAGGTCCACCCGTACCGGCAATCATCGCAATGCGACGATGCCCGCGCTCGATCAGGTATTGCGTCGCTGCTTTTGCACCACTGACGTTATCCACAAATAGGTTATCCAGAGGCCAGGAGCCGACTTTCTTCGGGTTCGCCTCGATCCGAACGACGGCGATCTTTCGTTCGAGGAGCGGACGCAGGTCGCGCGCTGAGAGGTGAAAGAATACGCCGATCACGCCGTCGACCCTTCCTTCCAGCAAGCGATCCAGGCATTTTCGTTCTTTTGTTAGAAGGCCATCGGTGTTGTACGTCAGCACGTCGTAGCCGTGAGTTTCTGCACTGTTTTGCGCGCCCCGCTCAAGTGCTGGGTAAAAAGGATTGGTAATGTCCGGGACGACACAGGCGATCGTTTTGGTGCGCCGGGTCCGAAGACTCTGAGCGACCCGGTTCGGCACATAACCAAGTTTTTTCGCGGCCCGGAACACCTTGCGTTGGGTGACCAATGGGACCGAAGAATCGCCTACCCTGTTGAGCACAAGCGAGACTGTCGCCTGCGAAACCTTGGCCAGGCCGGCGATATCTTTTTGGGTAGGACGCGCCTTATTGAACGGGGGAGACACGGTGCTAGGGGGGTAGCTAATACGGATTAGTAGCTAATACGTATCAGTGGTTCTTTTTGGATCGTCTGTCAAGCACCAGCTGGCGCCTAGGCCAAGGTGAAACTTGGCCCTACCGAAGAGGAAACTTGGCCCTACCGTATCTGGACTTTCCCTGGTCGCGACTGAAACGTTCCAGAGTTAAGATCCGGAGTTACATGAAGAACCTTTTTCTTTACTTCCTTACCGTCGCAATCTGGGGTTCGACTTGGTATGCGATCACGTGGCAACTTAACGGGATCCCTGCGCAGGTCTCGGTAGCGTACCGGTTTGGGCT
>JAFAJU010000607.1 GCA_019236035.1 Verrucomicrobiota bacterium
ATCGGGCGAGCTGAATAACCGGGCAAACGTCATTCCAAGAACAGTTAGTTGGGACAACTCTTTCAAGAGGCACGCTAACCTCATCCCGGATGGAGCACAAGGTCCTCGCGAGCCTGCATGACTCACAAATCCCAGGACGCGACGAAAACCGAAGCGCGTGGGCGCCACAAGCCAAGGTGAAACTTGGCCCTACCGGCGTCCTAGCCCGCGTTCGACACCTTTAACGTGTAATTTGGAAACCGGGCTTTCAGTTCCGAAAGAGTTTTCGTTGCTTGTGGCTCGTTCCCGGCCTTTTGAAAAGCCTCGTAAGCGTGCTCCAACGCTCGCGGGGTAACTTCCGGGTCCTCGTACAAAAGGGCCACGCTCATGTAGGAACGAGCCGCATTTTCATAGTTTCCTCTCGCGATTTCAATGTCGCCGACCAGCATCCTTGCTTCGGCATTTAGTCGGCCTTCGGGTTGCAGCGACAACACTTGCTCTGCTGACTTTGTCGCCGGGTCCAATTCTTTGGAACCGAGCTGGGCACTGCATAATACTAGAAAGCCCTGGGCGCGATCGGCTGGCTCGGTCGCCAGTTCCAAGTAATGATTCATTGCGTCGATCGCGTCTGGGTAGGTGTTGAGCTCGTTCAGAGATCTGCCAAGACTCAACCAGATACCCTTGTCAACCTTGACCGGATCCGTGTTTTTGGTCATCACGCCAAGATATTTTACGGCCTGTCCGAAGTTATTTTCGTTGTAAAATTCGGAACCGAGCCAGCGGCAAACGTCGAGGACCATCGACACCCGTTGCGGATCTTTTGCAATGAAGTCGTCAACCTCTTTGGCGGCATCCGGCTTCCTGTGCAGATTCTGGTAACACAAGATCAAACGCAGAGTGGTTTTTTCCGCGAACTCGTCGGGACTGAGTTGGCGGGCTTGAGTCAATGGCGCGATGGCATCCTGATAACGCTTGGCCTCAAACGCAGCCCACCCAATCCAGTAGTTGGCTTGAGCCGCTCCCGTGCTGTTGGGATAATCTTTCAGCAAGCGGCGAAAAGTGGCCGCCATCTGCGCGTAATCTCCCTGTTGCCCCAGAGTCAGCCCCTTCTGCAGAAGAGCGGTTTCAGTTTCAGCGGATGCCGGGTAATCAGTGATGATCTTGCTAAAGTCGTTAACTGCGCCAGGAAAATTCTTTGCCTCCTGATAAAGCAAGGCTCGCTTCAACAGAGCTTTTGAAGCCATCTTGTGTTTTGGGAACTTGTCGATCAGGCCAGAAAAGGCGTGGATTGCGGACTGGTCGTCTTTCAGTTGTAAAAACGAAAACCCTGCCGCGTAGTAACAATCCGCCTTATATTGATCGGCCAGGGATGAGTTGGTAAGCTCGAGGTAGAGCCTCGCGGCGGGTTCGAACCTTCTTTGCTGGAAGAGCGCTTGGGCTTTCAAAAGCTTGGCTTTATCAGCCCGGTCGCGGTTCGGCGTTGTTGCAAGAAAAGAATCAACCTCCGGCACCAGGGTTGGGTCCTTCATGGCGTCGAGAGAAACCAGTTTCTGGTAACGGGCGTCGGAAGCTTCGGCAGCGTTCGGATAGATGTGGATCAGCTGGTTGTAGAGCTCTAACGCCTTCTGGTGCTTACCTAGTTGTCGGTAGGAGTTCGCAACCAAAAGCATCACGCTTGGTCTGGTCTCGTCTCCGAGGGTGTTAGCGCTTTTCGCGTACGAATCGAGGACCTGCGAGAATTTGTCCCCATCGTATTGCAGTTTCATTTCTTCCAACTCCGCGATTTGCTTCCACTTCCCTTCGGCGTTCAAGGCGATGGCTGCCTTGAAGAGTTCGTCGGCCTTATCTTTTTGCCTGAGATCAGCAGCCAGTATCCCGGCCCGAGTCATCGCCTCGGCCTTGACTGCGGGCTTGGCAGCATCGCGTCCAAGCCCATCGAACAAATCGAAGGCCTGCTGTTTTTGGTTGTTCTCCAGGGCGAAATACGCCAGCGACAAACGCGCCGCATCGCGGTAAGGATTCTTGCCCGGAGCTTTGACAACGTCCTGATAGGCGATCGCGGCCTGCGACTTCTTGTTCGTCAACTCCAGACACTTTGCTTGATAATATCTCGCAGTTAGTTTGACCTCAGGCGACCGGGCGTTGATATAGGCCTTCTCGTAGAGCGGAGCTGCGTCCTGGAATCCCTTCTTGTCGAACTCTCGAGAGGCCAGTCGGAAAGCCGCGCTGCCGACAAATTCGCCCGTGCCAATTTCGTTGACCAACATGCGGTAGGTATTCAACGCAGGCTGCTCCTGCCCAAGATTTGCGTAGCAGTCAGCCAAACGATACATCGCAGACGGACGACCGGGATCAGTTATGAACTGGCCGAGATATTTCTCGTATTCCGGGACTGCCAGATCATATAGCTTTCGGATGTACAGTCCGTCAGCAATTGCTAACTGAGCTTTGGCCGGATCGACGGTCTGAGATTCTGCTCCCTGATTTGGTGCGAGCCGGATTTCGTCTTGCTCCGCCTGGTCCCTGGTTTTCGTTTCCGGCTCTGCAGGACTGCCGGCAGAAGTCTTTGCGTCCGGGGGGCTTTCAGCGGGGGGGCGCCGGGGCTCGGCTTGGGACGAAGGGATGTTTTCGTTCAGAATCGACTGTGGGCCCGGCATTTGATCGGGGTGAACCGGAAGCGCGCGCGGAGCCGGCTCCGGCGTTGGGGCGATCGGGAGAGCGCGCCGCACTTCCTGGCTGTGCAGCTCGGAAGCAATACAAATAGTGAAAGTCAGTATTTGCCAAGGACGCAATCTCATCGGTCAAGTTTACCCGTTGCAAAAGCAACGTTCCAGATGTCCGCCTGCCGGCAAATATCGAGCACATCGACAATATGCTTATAATCGACGGCCTGATCGCCACGCACGATGACGGCCTGGTCTGGATAAAGTTGGGAAAGCTTTTTTAATAGCTCCAGGAGTTCCGGTGGATTCTTCTGTTGGCGGTTGACGATTACCGATCCATTAGCTGTGATGTTGATGACGACCTGGCCGACATAAGGCTGAGCCTCGTTGGCCTTGGTGGCGGTCGGCACTCGAACATCCAGTTCATTCTCGCTCAATGCAAAATTCCAAGTGACGATGAAAAATACCAGGACGACCAAAAGTATGTCGACCATTGGCGCGATCATAAACCCAAAGACCGTGGGTTGCCCATGTCTGCGAAAATTCATGTCTCTGCCTAGATCTCGTCGCTTTCAAGCACTCGGGACCGCTCCGGTCGGCGAATTTGATGCTGTGAAGTGATGATGTTGACGATGTGTGATGTCGCCGATTCCAGATCGGAAATCAGGGAGGCTACTTTGCCCCGAAACATCGCGTAGAATGCCATGGCTACGATCCCAATGATTAATCCCGAAGCAGTTGTCACCAGCGCTTCTGATACGCCGTGGGCGAGCAGCATCGGGCGGGGTTGCGTTGTGTTGCTAGCCAGGACGCCGAAAGAATTGATAATGCCGATGACCGTTCCGAGCAGGCCAAGCATCGGGGAAAGCGTTGCGATATCCGCCAGATAAACAATCCGATGATTTAGGCTGCTCGCCACTCGGGAGCCTTCAGTCTCGGCGACTTCCCGAACGGCCTCGGCTGAAGCGGCAGGGTTTTTTGTCGCGAAATCCAGCGTGCGCGAAGTTATGCGAGCCACCGCTTCAGAATGACGATTCGAAACCGCGATCAACCCGAGGTAATCTCGTTTTCGCAGCAACGCCTCGGCTGTCTCCATGAATCGGCGTGTCACGACGGTTCCTCGTCGAAGGCTGAACAGGCAGGCGAATACCAGGGCCAACGTGAGGATCGAGGTCAAAACAAGCGGGATCATCACCCAACCACCCGCCTTTAATAGCTGTAGCAATGTCGCTTGCGTAGATCCAGGGGTCGGCATCGATTCGGCCGCCTGTGCCAACAGCGGGGTGATAAGAAGAGCAAACCAATTCATTCCAGTTAGCTCCCTATTTAAATCCACCTCGAGGCTAAGTGCAAACTCGTTCCGCACCAATCCGGCCGTAGGCGCAGCGTCCCGCTTTGCACTCTTCCGACCTACGAGCCAGTCGGACTTACCGCGCAGCGGTTACAGATCTTAGCGCAGGGCTTCAGCCCTGGGCTTCTATGAAGCCGAGCTTGTCAAGGCCCGCCGTAAATTTTCTTTTCTTTTTTCTTTCGGGTTAAGTTTTTACCGAATTTGGCAACAACAAACCTGTTTGGCTTTGGCGCTTGAGCGTTGCGGTGCGAGGCACGAGCATCGCAAGGATCAAACGCCAAAGTCAGCTACTTGTTCCAGCTCGCAACGGAATTGGCTCAAGCGAGCAACGGAATAAATGGCAGGGGCCCGCTTGCGGGAAGGAGGCCGTTTATGCCGGCTGCGACCTTGAACCAAGTCCGTTGCGAGCTCCGTACCCCCAGAGCTGTGATGGTGGGCAAAAAGTTTTACTCGATGGGTTTAGCTCCCTTTGTTTTGGGTCTCTTGAGGCCGGTTGAGCAGTGCAATCTTTTGGCTCTG
>JAFAJU010000023.1 GCA_019236035.1 Verrucomicrobiota bacterium
TCGTCGTCTTTGAGAAGTCGAATTATAGCCTCACGTTGCTTGAACATTGGGGGGATTTACGAAACCAAATTGAGACGTGGTGCGTCACTCCACAAATTTTCTAACGCGTAGAACTCGCGTTTCGTCTGATGGAAAATATGGACGAGAACTTCAGAATAATCCATCACTAGCCATTGACTCGCCACAGAACCTTCCGATGCCAGCGGCGATAGACAGGCGTGGTCTCGTAGTCCCTCGCGAATGCCGCCGCTGATCGCCTTCAGATGAGGCTCCGAAGTTCCTGAGCAGATCACGAAGAAATCCGTGAAAGACGAGATGCCGCGAAGATCGAGAACCACTATGTCCTCAGCCTTCTTATCTTCGGCCAGCCGTACACAGAGCCGTGCTAACTCCTCAGCTCCGATACACCTCTCCCCGGTAAAGTTTTCTCTCGTGAATATAACGCAGCACGTTCTCCGGAACCAGATACGAGATTGGCAAATTATTCGCAACCCTGTTTCTGATCTCAGTGGACGACAAATCGAAGCGCCGCCGGACAACTGGATAGCCCACGTTTAACGGCAAATCGGACCGGCTCAAGACTGCGAAGTGAACGAGCCGATCCAATTCTTTGAATTCGTTCCACTTTGGCAAGGCGGCCACATGATCTTCGCCGACCAGGAAAAAGAGCGTGTCGGCCGGATGTCGCGTTTTATACTCGCGAGCCGTATGAATCGTGTAGGAAGGCGTTTCTCGACTAAGCTCTAGCGGATCGACTACGAAAGCGGGTTCATCTTCGATCGCGAGCTTGACCATGGCCAAACGATCTTCGGCGGACGCGCTGGATTGATTGGGCTTAAACGGCGACTCGGCCGCCGGAACGAAGACGACCCGATCGAGCGACAGGTCTTCCAACGCTTGTCGCGCGAGAATCAGATGTCCGTGATGGATCGGGTCGAATGAACCACCGTAGAGTGCGAGCCTAATCATGACAGTCTTCCGCCTCCAAGACTGCAGCGACATGTGCGTTTCGCCCGTGCGTCCATCGAATCCACGGATAACCCGCCATGTCACCTTGCGAACCTGTCATCATCGACACATCTTGGCCTCTAAAGAAAAAAGTCTACCAGAAAAGAGTGGTGAAGCAGGCCAGGAACCGTAACATGCGAGGCAACGTATGGAACGAAGTAGCATCGGTCAACTTCTTCTGGTTGGGGTGCCCGGACTTGAGATGGACACGGAAACGGCCCGCGTCTTCCGGAAGGTGCAGCCCGGTGGTTATATTCTTTTCGGGCGCAACATTCGCTCCGTGCAACAGCTTCGGAAGCTGATCGAGGATTTGCGAGATTTGTCGCAGATTGAGCCGATAATCACCATCGACCAAGAGGGTGGCAGGGTTTCTCGGCTCAAGCTGATCGGGAACGAGCCGCCTAACGCACAGCAGCTCAGGGAAAAAGCGGATTCAACGCTCATTCGCGAACATGGCCGGATCACCGGAGAATTGCTGCGGCTGTTTGGATTTAACTTAGACCTGTGTCCGGTTCTGGACATTTGCTTTGACGAAGAGGCAGACAATTCGTTGCGAGGCCGATGTTATGGGAGTTCGGTCGAGGAGGTGATCGAATTTGCCGGCGCCTTTAATGACGCCCTCCTTGCTACCGGCGTGCTCTCCTGTGGAAAGCATTTTCCCGGTTACGCTGCAGCCGGGCTCGACCCGCACCACGGCCTGCCTTGCATCGATCGAAGTCGCGCAGAATTGGACCGGACTGAGCTCTCGATTTTTCGAAAATTTGCCCGACGAGTCAGCAGTATGATGATCTGCCATGCGTGGTATCCTGTTTTCGACGCGGAAAAAACTCCGGCTTCGCTTTCCCGGTCAATCGTGACAGATCTTTTGCTGTCCGAGCTCGGTTTCGACGGACTGGTTATGACCGACGATCTCGATATGGGAGCGATCATCAATGAGGTCGGGTTCAATGCAACCATTGAGCGCGCGATTTCTGCCGGCAATCATCTGGCGATGATTTGCCACCGGATCAATTTGGCCGAGGAGGCCTTCGCAGCATTGGGGAGCGTGAAGCCCGCGGCTGTTGATCGGGCTCTGGCCGGGGTCGCTCGTTTTAAAGCCAAGCTCGCTCCGCCGGAGCCTTTTGCGGAAGAACGGTTTCGTGACTTGAATCGCCAAATCTGGGAGCTTCGGGTTGCTACACTCGGCGAGGAGAGAGCGGCCGTGCGGAGCTCGGATGACGGAAAGCGCTCCCCCGTGGAGATTTATTGAGAATTGAGCGGGCAGGCCTCCATGAGATTGCAGGCGAAAGCTCCAGCTTCGCATGCAACCTCGTCGAGGCCCTGCCCGCCCAATTCTTTCCACTGGAAATCCGCCCGGATTGCCAGCTAAGTTTACTCATTCTCCAATGCTAAAAGAGATCGAGCAGCTGCTACTCCTTCAGGATCGAGATCAAAAAATTAAGATGTTCAAGGCGGAGCTTGAGACTGTTCCGTTAGAGCAGCAAAGGATCGATCAGTTGGTCGTGTCGAAAAACCACGCGTTCGAGCAGATCAGACAGCGGAATCGCGATGTTGAAGTCCAAAAGAAGAAACTCGAGTTGGACGCCCAATCTCGCCGAGATTCAATTGCCAAATACAAAACCCAGCAATTCCAGACCCGAAAAAACGACGAATTTCAGGCAATTGGTCAGGAGATCCACCGATTCGAGAAGGAGATCGAGCAGATCGAGGACAAGGAGATAGAGCTCATGGAACTCTCGGAACGAATCCAGAGCGAGATGGGCCACGCGGATCAGGAATTGAAGGAGGCGACACGGCAATCCGCACAGCTCCTGGCGGATTTAAAGAGAAAGCAGTCGACTTTGGAAGAGCGATTACGCGAGGCGCAGGCCGAACGCGAACAACTGACGCAGGGTCTCGATCCGGATCTCCTATTTCAGTATAGCCGACTTTTCACCAGTAAAGGGGGAAACGCGATCGTCCCGGTCGAACACGAGTTCTGCAAGGGTTGCCATATGAAGAACACGTCGGCTTTGGTTCACCGCGCAAAGATGGGTCTCGACATCGTCCATTGCGAGCAGTGCGGGCGAATTCTTTACTCCGCAGACTGACGCATGGCCGCGCAGGATCGACGAGGGGGGTGCGGGTGTTGTGGATTTCTGTTTTCGTTTTTGCTGTTTCTCCTGGTTTTGGTTTTGGTCGGTATCGGCTGGTTCTACTGGAGTGCGGCAAACCAACTGGATCGGCTCTCATCGACCGCACCAGTAACCTTGCCTCCGACGGCAGGGGACCGGCAGATCTACCGCGAGGTCAGACAGAAAGCTGATCACTTTTTTTCTGATTCAGGCGAACGCAGCATGACTTTGTCGAGCGGCGAACTCAACGCGCTCATAAGCGAATCTCCCGAGCTGCGAATCTTGAATCATGGCACAGTCGTGACGCTCAATCAGAACACCGCCGAGCTGTATTGCAGTCTGCCGGTAAATCTTCCGTTTCTATCTCGCCGCTACTTCAACTACACGATTTTTATCCGCCCGTCGATGCGCGGGGAGAACATTGAATTGGAGGTTTTCAAAATGGAGCGGGAGGGCAGACCCCTCGGACCGAAAGAACTCCGACAGTTTCAAATTGTCACGGTACCTTTGATTGAGAAAATCCTGTCGGGCTGGAACAAGCTGCAAATTGATCGGTCGGTGCGTGATGTGAGAATCGAGAATGGAAATCTGATCCTGGCGCGCTAGCCCGCAAAAATCACGCGGTGAGAGAATCGACGAGCTCATTGCGGGCTAGAAAGCTCTTAAACAGACGCTGGGCGTCTGCTTAAGAGCCTGTTTTTTAAATCTTGAGTCGAGTAGGTCTCCGCTGCCGAGAATGTGATTTCAGATTAAGGCGACCGCGGAGACTTACTCGACAATTGGACGAAGCCTATCGCTGACGTTGCTTAACGCAAGGGAAGAGTACCGTCAGCGAGTGGGCTGTGAGTA
>JAFAJU010000359.1 GCA_019236035.1 Verrucomicrobiota bacterium
CCACGCCGGTGCACCGCCCGATCCAGGGTCTCCAATGGCAAAAAACCGCCTCTTGTTTCATTCGACATTTGAGCGCGCCGTTGATGTTCGGCTAACTCTCCCATAACCGCAAACGCTCTCCTGTAAACCAAAAGAAGCAGTGTACAGCATGGTCGGGCGAGGCTCCCGACTCCGCCCCTGTCGCCCCTTGCTACGTCGGACTCGCAGGGGCGCCATAGTTCCGCGTCCGCGGAACGACGGCGGCCGTCCGAGCCGTGGGAGGAAGGCAGCGTGTTGGCCTTCGGGTCGTCACGCGCCGCGGCTCGGGCGGAGCCTCGCCCTACCGCCCAGGAGCGCGCCCCTACCGGCTGTACACGCGGTCAAATTTTCTCGCTTAAAGATGCTTCTTTCTTGCCGATCGCTTCGCGATCAGACATAAGGACGAAGCATCGCAACCGCGGCGTCGCCTCCTCCTGGCGTCGATCACGCGGGCTGGGGATGACAAAGGAACATATGAGCATATTTGCTTTTCGTCGCCGCAAGTTCTTGGTTTGGTTGGGAGCTGTCGCGGCATTGGTTGCCGGTTCTGCATACTCGCAGGACGTCCTGAAGATCGGCGTTCTCGGCGTCATGAGCGGTCCTGCGGCTTCTTGGGGACTCGTTAACAAGTACTGTGCGCAGACTTCCGCCCAGCTCTACAACGAGCAGGGAGGGTTCGAGATCGGCGGGAAAAAATACAAGATCGAGATAGTGCCAATCGACGACAAGAACGATCCTAAGTTAGCGGTATCGGGTGCCGAGCGGCTAACGAAACAGGAGGGCATCCACTATATCATTGGGCCCAATGTCGACACGACGGCGGCAAGCGTTCAACCGGTAGCGGAAGCTGGAGGCGCCATCTATTTCCCATATGCCTTCCAGCAAGCTCTTTACACTCCCCCTCACGGAAATGCTGTCTTGGGGATGATCGCCTCCTATCAGGCCGGACCGATCATCTACAAATACCTGATGGATAAGAAAGGGGTTAAGTCAGTCAGCTTTGTGGCGCGGAACGAATCTGATCCGCTTAACCAACGGGACCAAGGGGTACAGGCCGCCAAGAAACTTGGCCTGGAGATAAAATCTTCAAACGATACCTACGAGCCCGGCACGACCGATTTCTTCCCGGTAATGTCGCGTGTTGTCAGCAATAACGGGGACCTGATCGTTCTTTCCGGGGTCGCTCCCGCCGACGCGCCGCTGCTCATCAAGAGCGCGCGCGAACTAGGGTACCAGGGGATTCTCGCAACGGAAACGGCCCAGGATATCAAAATCCTCAACGAGGTCGCCGGCAATGCCGCGGACGGATTCATCTGTGTCGGCGGCGCCAGCACACCCGAAATCCGAAGCGACTACATGGAGAAATTTGTCGATCGTTACAAAAAGGTTGCCGGCGAATGGAATGATGAAGCGGGCACGAAGGTTTACGCGCTGGAAATAATTCTCGCCACTCTGCAAAAGGTGGGTCCGGATGCGATCAACAACGTGGAACTTTTCAAAAAGGAGATACCCGATTTCAGCATGAAGAATCCTTTCCTCAAAGAGGATAAGCCACTGAAATATGTCGGCGCAGCCTACTTCTCACAGCCCCGTCAGATCGGTGTCCCGATGGTGGTGAACCAGGTCAAAGACGGCAAATTCGAGACCCTTTTCATAGGCAGCGTGGAGTGATCGGGGCCTGAGAGACCGTTCCGGCTTGACCTTGGGCGCATCAAACGACTAACCCTGAACCGGGGAAGGGAATACCATCCATGGAGCAGATGCTGGTTAACGGCGTCGTGTTGGCCGTAAATTATGCCCTTATAGCGCTTGGGATCACGCTGATTTTCAGCATCATGAACATCTTGAATTTTGCTCACGGCCAGATGTTCATGATCGGGGGGTTCGTCGTCTACTACCTCTATGGCATTTATCACCTGAACTATTTTTTGAGCCTGGTCGCCGTTGTCGCTGTGCTAGGCGTCATCGGGTACCTCTTTGAGACCTGTTTTTTCCGCCGGATGCGCAAAGTCGCAACAAGAGAGGAAAATTCGATGTTACTAGCCGTCGGCACGGCGCTGTTGCTTGAAAATCTCGCGCTGTCCATTTTCGGCGAAAAGCAGCGCGGCGTTCCACCGGTGGTAACCGGAGTCTACCGCTTCGGTAGCGCGTTTCTTCCGGCCAACAGATTGTTGGTCATGCTCCTGGCTCTTGTCCTTATTATCGGGCTGCTCCTCTTCGTCCAGTACACCAGGATGGGGCGTGCGATGCGGGCGCTGGCGCAGGATCGTGAGGTTACGCACCTGATGGGTGTGAACGTGAATCGCGTGGCAGCCTTCGGGTTTGCTATTGGCGCGGCGCTTGCCGGATTGGCAGGCGGCCTGCTCATCACGGTGTTCGGGGTCAATTCGGGTGTCGGGAATTTCTATTCAATTAAAGCTTTTATCATGATCATGATCGGTGGGGCTGGCGTTGTTCCGGGAGCAATCCTTGGCGCAATCGTTCTCGGATTCGCGGAAGCCATCGGTTACGAGCTTTTGCCCGGCTCCGTGACATATCTACTGATTTTGATCGGCCTCATCATTTTTCTGCTGTTGCGGCCGCAAGGCTTGCTGGGTAAGCCATGGGGATAGAGACCAAACAAGAGGCTCCGAGCGAGGTGAAGGGCTCAGGTGGTATAAGCTCAGGACACGAGCGCTTGCCCGCCGGTTTGAAGCTGCGATTTTTGGCGCTCGCCGCGACACTACTCGTCGTGGTCCCGGTCGTCCTCGGCAGGTCTCCTTATTACATCACCGTGCTGACCAACGCGGCGGTGCTGGCGTTCATCAGCCTGGGGGTGTGGGTGACGTTTTCAATCGGCCGGATGAACCTGGCCCAAGGAGCTTTCGCTATGGTGGGCGGTTATATAACCGCCATACTTTCCACGCGATATGGTCTCTCCTTCTGGCTCTGCATGCCTTTATCCGGTCTCGTTTCTGCGGCGCTCGGCGCTTTCGTCGGCTGGCCTGTCCTCCGTCTGAAGGGAGTCTATTTTGCGATGATAACCCTGAGTTTGACCGAAGCAATTAGACTTCTGACGCTCAATGGGGGGGATGTCACCAAAGGCGCCACCGGAATCGTCAACATTCCAAGACCCGGCGCTATCGGGATCTTTGGCCTGACGATTGTCCCGGGATTCAGCGGCGCCGATCCGCTGCCGTTTTACTTCCTGGCGTGCGGGCTGCTCCTGCTCGGGATTGTCGCCGTCTGGCGGCTTTCGACCAGCCGCCTCGGTTGGGTCTTTCGATCGCTCCGGCAAAATGAAGATCTGGCGACATCAATCGGCATTAATGTTGCGAAATATCGGGTCATCGCCTTTGCGGTCTGTTGTTTCCTGGGTGGGATCGGGGGCGCATTCTTTGCCGCCTACCATCAGAACATCTACCCGGCCTCCTATACAATCGCCGATTCGGTAAACTTCATGCTCTACTGTTTCCTGGGTGGCCTCGACTTTATATTGGGGCCGGTTGTCGGTGCGTTCCTTCTGGTGATTGCATTCGAAATTTTGCATGCAGTCCAGGATTACCAGGCGCTGATCTACGGCATCCTCATGATTGCCTGTATGCTCTGGCTTCCAAACGGAATTTTGAGCGTCGCGGTTCGTCGCAGTTCCAGAGAGAGCCCGGCGCGCAAATGACAATGGCGATCCTTGAGATACAAAGCCTCACCAAGCGATTCGGTGGTTTGACTGCCGTTAACGATGTCAGCTTCTCCGTCGAGAAAGGAGCGATCGTTTCCGTCATTGGACCGAACGGCGCCGGAAAGAGCACGCTGTTCAAGTTAATCAGTTCGTTCGTTTCGCCGACGTCGGGACGCGTTGACTTCAACGGTCACACGATCACCGGTATGCCGGCGCATGAAGTTGCACGGCGTGGCGTTGTCCGGACTTTTCAGGAAACGACAATCTTCAAAGAGATGACTGCGATGCAAAACGTGATTGTCGCTCACCAATTGCGCTGTCGGGCATCCTCTGTGGGGATCTTTTTTTCAAGCGCGAGAGCCCGTGCTGACGAAGAGCGGTTTCAAGCCAGCGCCGCTGAAATCCTTGACTACCTTGGCCTAGGTCCGGTGCGGCAGATGATCGCGCGGAACCTTCCGCACGGCAACCTCCGCGCTCTAGGAATCGCGGTGGCATTGGCCGCGGAACCACAAGTCCTGTTGCTGGATGAGCCCTTTGCAGGCATGAACATTGAAGAGACGGATGCGGCAGTAAGGATGGTCCGCGGGATTAGGGACCGCGGTGTAACCGTGGTTTTAGTCGAGCACGATATGTCCGCCGTGATGCGGATCAGCGACAAAGTCGTCGTCTTGAACTTCGGCACGAAGATCGCCGAAGGAACGCCATCCGAGATCCAGCAGAATGAATCCGTCATAGAAGCGTATCTCGGCCGGGCCGACGAGGAAATCGGACATTGACCGATGTATTTCGAGCTCAAGAACATCAGCATTCACTACGACAAGGTCCAGGCCCTCAAGAACGTTTCAATCTACCTGGAGTAGGGCGAAATCGTCGCCCTGATCGGGGCCAATGGCGCCGGCAAAACTTCGACGCTTCGAGCCATCACGGCTCTGGAGAAACCGTCAGCCGGCGAAATCTGGTTTGAGGGCAAACGAATTGACGGGCTTGAACCGGCTTCGGTCG
>JAFAJU010000263.1 GCA_019236035.1 Verrucomicrobiota bacterium
GCTTCAGGTTGACTGGAAAGCCGAAGAAATCGCTCAGCCAGCGATCGATAGTCACCGGCGCATCGAGGCAAAACTGGACTGGCGCGGCGTTCTCCCAAAGGCGTACCTCGTTCAACCCCGCATCAAACTCGCAACGCAACGCGTGAACGCGCGCCGTTCTCTTCCCATTCACAACGCGACCCTGTTCGTCGAATATCGCGTAAACCCGGTCGTTCTCTAGAATGCCTCCTCGGGTAATGGCCACCTCGTCCAATTCGATGCCATCCAGGGATTTAATAGGAAATATTGAAATCCGTCCGACGCGCATAGGAACATTCGTATCCAAGACGGGATGGCTTGCAACTGCGCAAAGCTGGGTGCGGAGTCTCTACCCATAGGACCGATAGGACCCATAGGCCCTATGGGTAGAGGCTCCGCCCGGTGGGCGCATACACCTAAGAGTTGATCGTTAGTACCTGTCTGAGCGTGTTTCCGTCGGCCAAACGGTCGAAGCTTTCGTTCAGCGAATCAAATGAGACGAATTCGCTGACGAGTTTGTTGATCGGGAGTTTACCACACTGATGGAGCGCGATGTACCTGGGAATATCGCGTGCAGGAATACAGGACCCCATATAGCTCCCTTTTAATGTTCGCTCGTCGGCGACCAATTGAACCGGCGGGATTGAGAGACGATGATCGGGATGCGGCAAACTCGCAGTCACGGTTGTTCCGCCCCGTCTAGTGATCTCGTAAGCCATTTGTAAGGCCGGCACCGAGCTCGCCGTTTCGAAGGCAAAATCGACACCCCCGCCCGTGATTTCACGGACTTCTCGGGTTGCGTCTGGTCCTGCCTTGACAACTTTGGTCGCACCGAGCCGCAGCGCGACATCCAGTTTATCAGGATTGACGTCCACCGCGACGATTTCGGCGGCCCCGACGAGAACCGCTCCCAGCAGCGTAGTCAAGCCGACGCCACCCAAGCCGACGACTGCGACTGAGCTTCCGGCCGGCACTTTTGCCGTGTTGACCACTGCACCTACCCCGGTCAAGACGGCGCAACCGAAGAGGGCTGCTTCGTGCGCCGGCAAAGAACTATCCACCTTAACGGCAGATCGACGTGACACCACGGCGTATTCTGCGAAACCTGATACGCCAATATGGTGATATGCGGGCTGATGCCTGACAGTCAGACGTCTTGCTCCGCAAAGCAGGGTCCCGGCAACGTTAGCGCGCGCTCCGGGCTCGCAAAGAGCCGGGCGCCCTTCCATACACGGGATACACGTTCCGCAGGATGGAATGAAAACCAAGACAATTTGATCGCCAGGCTTCAGGTCAGTCACACCTGGACCGCATTCTTCTATTACTCCAGCCGCCTCATGACCCAACACCATTGGGATGGGGCGAGGCCGATCACCGTTAATGACTGACAAGTCGGAGTGGCACAATCCGGCCGCCTTGATTTTCACGAGCAATTCGCCCGGACCAGGCGGCTCGAGATCTACATCTTGAATCACCAGAGGTTTGGATTCCGCATAAGGCCGAGCTCGGCCCATTTCTTCTAATACCGCCGCTTTCATGAGGTTCAATTTCCGAAGTAGGGAACGCAGATTAGATAGCGCGGCCTCGCCGCAACCGCAAAGTATGACGTATCGGCGTGTAGGCGAAGCGTCCCGCTTTGCTGCTTCATGAGATCGGTGCAAAGCGAGACGCTTCGCCTACTTGGGAGGCACGGTCGATTCACGAATGACCAAGGTGCAGGGAAATTCGCGTGTCACTCGCTCGAGCCGGTGCCCTTGAATCCGCTCAGTGAGAACTGACCACGCCTCCTGCGCCATCTCGGCAATTGGTTGGCGGAGGGTCGAGAGGAACGGCCGAAGGGCGGTCATCCATTCGCAGTCGTCGAAGGCCAGTAGCGAGATTGCTGCCGGTAAAGTGCAGCCGGTCTCCCAGATGGCGCGGAGTGCACCAAGTGCCATCACATGGGTGGCGGCAAAAATCGCCGAAGGCCTATCGGCTTGCCGGAAC
>JAFAJU010000371.1 GCA_019236035.1 Verrucomicrobiota bacterium
TGTGAACATCTTGTCGTGTTTTCGTAGGAATGGGAGGACTGTTCCGTTTGGTAAGAGAATTAACAAATTAGGGATTTAAAGTAGCCAGATAGGCTAAACGCTGTTGCTCCGAGCTGAAGGAGAACATTTTCGACAGCAGGTCATGCTGCGCGTCTGCAGCGCGCGCTCGAAAAGTTTGCTGGTTATTGCCAATTGCCAATGATGATAAAGGGCGCCCAATAGACGGGGTATGATATGATTGTGAATAATAGGAGAAAATAGATCACGAGCACAACCAGGGTCGAGATCGAACCTCATATTGTGCATATCCATTTCCCAAGGCGCCTAGTTCGGTTACTTACATCTATGCCAAGATAGTAAAACCTATCAGGCGCAAACCAAAGAAACGCAGTGGCTGCTGCAAATCCGGCGGCAACGCCTAGAACGTCCACGTAACCGATCTTCTCACTGCTGTACTCAATCAACAACCAAATACTCACCACTTTGGTGGCCGTGAGGCGCCGATCCGCGAAGTAGTCGAGTATGCCAAGCGCCTAATCAACGAGACTCTGGTTGAGTGCTCCAAACTGCCGGAATGTGTCGAACCAAACTGGCTGGAGCGCCTGGAGCAAGAAAAAGGATAGACCATTCGCCTCAATCGCCTTGTCCATCCCAAACTCTTACGCTTTCGGCAGCAACAAGTCTTGGTCGTCCGTTCAATGCAGTATGAAGCCGTTCGCTGAAATCAGACAGGACCACCCGAAAATCCTGGGCGATCTCAAGACACTCGGCATCAGTACCGGCGTGAAGTCCTTCGCTTAACGCCTTATGCAGCAACCCTAAAGGGTTGTGGCCATTGATCAAAAGTGCCTGAGGAATCGCTTGCTTTATCTCTTCGACAGCGGAGGTAAACCGATCTTCGTGTTTGGCTTCCTCCAGCTCGTTGACGAGCTTTTGATTAGGATTGTGAAGTCTGACAACTTTCAGAATCTCCTCGATGAGCCGGTCTTTTTGATTTTCGACGATCTGCCGATAATAGGCGAATGCGCCGACACCGAGGCCGTGATCTTCGCTCTGTAGACCCTTGCTGAGTTTCTCTTGGTCGGGTCCGATCAACGATCGAAGTCTGGAGGGCAGGCGAGGATATCTTGGCGGATGTTCCCCTACCTTAATAGCCATGAACTGGCCCGATTTTGAGTCGTAGGCGTACGAGAAGGCATGTCTCTTCAAAGACTTACGGCAGCTACAGCAGCCGAATTCGATGACGGCATCCTTAAGTTTCAGCGCCAGCTTTATCTTTAGGGTGTTGGGTTGGAATATACGGACTCCCTCGCATTCGGAGGAACTGCACCAAACGCTTCGGCTCTGGTAAAGGCATGGGCAGGAGTGGATTCGAACCACTGAAGGCGTATAGCCAGCAGATTTACAGTCTGCCCCGTTTGGCCGCTTCGGTACCTACCCGGACACGCTCCGGTTTGGCTTTTTGAGTTTCAGGCTCGGAGTCTTGCGCTCCCGACCTTGCAACCCGGTTGCCGCTGCCGGAGGCATGCTATATAGAGCTCGCAATTCAGGTGCGCAAGTGGATTTTGCGCGAGCAAAAACTCAGCATTGCCGCATGTCGTTGCTACCTGACTTGCACGGGGTGACCGAGCTGTGATCGGTCGATAATGTAAGTGCGGCGAATCTCGATGCGATCGATTGGGTTCGCATTGCCGTCAGCCGGTAGCCGGCTGATTTCGTCCAGCGCCTCAAGCCCGGAGACTACCTGGCCGAAAACCGTATCCTGGCCGTCCTGAATAGTGATAGGTTGAAGGCACACGTAAAACTGGCTGCCGTTAGATTGCCGGGTCGGATTGACCTTGTCCGGAAGACGGCCCATCGCCACAGCACCGCGCAGATGTTTTCTCCGGATTTCCGGCCTCAACGTATAGCCGGGTCCACCAGTGCCGATGACGGTACGATCCTTCTTTTTACTGAGCGGATCGCCGCCCTGGACTAGGTAGTTGGGAAACACACGATGAAAAGTTGTCTTTTTGTAAAAGCCATCCTGAACCAACTTCTTGAAGTTCGCGGTAGTCTGGGGTGCGTCCAAATCGTAAAATGCGATCGCAAAAATACGCGTTTGGCGTTGTCTACCTTTTCCCCACTGGACGTCAAACACCGCGACCGGATCCGCCAAACAGGCTACCGCTGAAAAAAGCAGGGCCGCCAACGGGACAAAAATAATTTTCATGCTGAAATAAATGGGAGGCTGCAAACCTGGAGCGAGCCAATCAAAGTATTGTTCTGGCGAACTTGCAAGGTTGATCCGGGGGCGTCTGAGCCTCGCCTGATGTAACCCAATGCGATCGGCCGGGCAAGCGACCGGCTTTGGCCGACGCTGGTAATGAACCCAACCTCCTTGCCGGCCTCTGTGGGATCGACCAGCTTGTCTCCCACTTGCACTGAAACGTCGCGGGCCGGCAGCAGCCCGCGCAAGTGCCGGTTGACGTGCCCTAAACTTTTGATGCGGCTAATCACTTCCTGCCCGAGATAACATCCTTTGGTATAGCTAATCGCCCGCTTGGCCAGATCGGCCTCGTTCGGGAGCACGTTTTCGGACAACTCACTACCCCAGCGTGCGATACCCTGCTCGATGCGGAGCGCCTCAAGGGCCTCCGCGTCGATCGGATGCTGTTGCAGTCTCTCGAGCACCGAGGCGGCCTGGCCGACGGGGAACCAGAGATCAAATCCTGGTTGGCCGAACCGGGTAGACAGATTCTGGAAAACTTCAAGGCCTTCGAACGCACCAGGGCCCTGCGAATCTATCAAGTGGAAGAGGCCGAATTGGCCGGTCACATCTTCGAGGGTGACATCATCCGCGATTATGTACTTTTCTAGCCGAGCCGCGAGCGACTCCCGAAGCACAGGCTCGGCGTCAAGATAATGGTTTTCGTTCGTTGCCGCGACAAAAAGGTCCGCGCAAAGTTTGCCTTTTGCAGTCAGGGCACAGGCATAGATCGCTGACCCGGCATGAAGCCCAAGGATATCGTTGGTGAGTTGGCCATTCAGAAAGCGGGTACGATCGTTTCCGGTAACTTTGAATTTTGCTCGATCACTGAGGTCAATGAGCATGGTGCAGTTTGGAGTTTGGGGTTTGGAGTTCGGGGTTCGGGGTTTGGGGTTCAGGGTTTGGAGTTCGGAGTTTGGAGTTTGGAGTTTGGAGTTCGGAGTTTGGAGTTTGGAGTTTGGAGTTTGGAGCCTTGCGTTTTGCATTAACAAAGTCACTCAAAACTCAAAACACAAAACTCAAAACGCAAAACTAATTGCGAGTTGCTCGCAGAAATATCTGCCAACAGTTTTTTCGTAGCAATTGCTAGGGTTCTGCGTTTTGTTGGCAGTGTCCGTAGTAGTCATTGCCTTATGGACGAGGCGCAAACCTATTATTTTTAGCTTATGCAGCGAAGATCCGATTGTAGCATGGAGCCGCCTGCCGATTCCCGACCCGACCACAAGGATGGTTCGTCGCGTCGAGAATTCATTCGTCGGTTGGCGGCAATTTCAGCCGGGTTAACGGTAGCAGCGCCGTTAGGCCGTGCAGGCACCATCACCGAGAAAAGGGCGTTGAATGACGAACCTCCGAAAACCGACGGGGCCGGAGGTTTGATGGAGATCGCTTTAAATGTGAACGGAAATACCGAACGCCTGGTCGTTGATCCCCGGGTTACGCTGCTCGATGCGTTGCGGGACCGATTTGATTTAACTGGCACCAAGAAAGGGTGTGATCGCGGTGCTTGTGGTGCCTGCACCGTCCATCTCGATGGAAGACGGGTTCTCTCGTGTTTGACACTTGCGGTGATGGCTCAGCGTAAGAAGATCACGACCATCGAGGGCTTGGCAACGGGCGATGAATTGCATCCCGTGCAGGCGGCTTTCATTGAGTGTGACGGATTTCAGTGTGGCTACTGCACACCGGGTCAGATCATGTCCGCGGTCGCGTGTATCAGCGAAGGTCACACCGGTTCGGACAGCGAAATCCGAGAGTATATGTCAGGCAACCTGTGCAGGTGCGGTGCCTATCCAAACATCGTGGCAGCCGTGAAGACCGCGGCAGCCAAAATGAAAGGCGAGGTGAACTGATGCGTCCTTTTACTTATGAATTGCCTTCTGGCGTTTCGGAAGCAGCAAACCTCGGCCGCCCAGACTCCGCCTTCATTGCGGGGGGCACGACGATTGTAGATTTGATGAAACTCGAAGTGGTCAAGCCGTCGCGGGTCGTTGACATAAACGCTTTGTCAATGCGCGGAATCGAAATGAGCACAGACGGACTGCGCATCGGTGCGCTCGAGAAGATGAGCGACACGGCTTTGCATCCTGAGGTTGTCGCCAACTATCCGGTGATTTCCGAGGCCCTTTTAAAGAGTGCTTCGGCCCAGATTCGCAACATGGCGAGCATAGGAGGGAACCTGTTGCAGCGAACCCGGTGCGGGTATTTTCGCGACGTGAACACTCCTTGCAACAAGCGCGAGCCGGGAAGTGGCTGCCCGGCTATCGATGGCGAGAACCGGATGCACGCGATACTCGGCACGAGTTCGTCCTGTGTTGCAACGCATCCGAGTGATCTCGCGGTAGCTTTGGTTGCTCTGGACGCGTCCGTACGTCTCCAGAGCGCGTCGGGCGAACGTCTGGTCAAGCTGGACGACTTCTATCTTGTGCCGGACAGCACTCCGCATCGGGAAAACCAATTGCTCCCCGGCGAGTTGATCACGGAGATTCGTGTACCCAGACTGGCGTGGGCCACGAGATCTACCTATTTGAAAATCCGTGATCGCGAATCTTACGAATTCTCGCTGGCTTCTGCAGCTGTTGCACTGGATGTGAACGGAGATCAGATCCAAGACGCCAGGGTCGCGGTCGGGGGAGTGGGAACCAAACCTTGGAACCTGCCCAAAGTGCGGGAGGCACTCACCGGCAAACCGTTAGCGCAAGAGACGTTTGCTGCAGCGGCGAAACTAGCAGGGGATGGCGCGGTCCCATTAAAACGGAACGCGTTCAAAGTTGATCTGGTTCAGCGAACAATCATCCGCGCTTTAATGACGTTAGGAGGTTTAGCATGACAACGAAAATTATTGGTAAGCCGCAGGATCGAGTCGATGGGAAGCTGAAGGTCACCGGCCGGGCAATGTATGCGGGAGATCGCCGGATGGAAAACCTGGCCTACGGCTACCTGCTCACTAGTACAGTGGCCAAGGGATCGATCCGAGCCATGGACACAGGCGCAGCCGAGCGCATGCGCGGCGTGCTAGCGGTTTACTCGCCGTTTAATCCCTTGAAGCTTTATCATGGGCTTGAATCCTCCGAAGGAGCGAGCAGCGGAGAGATTCAACCGCCGCTGCAGGACGCCAGGATCCTGAACTATGGCCAGATCATCGGCCTGGTTGTGGCGGAGTCGTTTGAACAGGCGCGGGACGCCGCCGCCCTGGTGACGACGCAATATGACGAAGATAATCCGGTCGCGTCGTGGGAAACGGGGATGCAAAAAGCGTTTACACCGGAAGCGGTGGGTGGTGAGAGTGCGACCACCAAAATTTTATCCGAAGGTGTCTCGTCGATCGACGACGCAATTAAGGACAGCCCGATAGTCCTGGACGTGACCTACCGGGAGCCGATCCAACATCATAATCCGATGGAACCGCATGCGACTACGGCGGAGTGGCACGGCGATAGACTCACAATTTACGATGCTACGCAGGGCGTGGTGGCGCATCGTCTGGATGTTGCGGCGGTCCTGGGGATTGACGAGGATTTGGTACGAGTACTTTGCCCTTTTGTGGGCGGAGGCTTCGGCTGCAAAGGGTCAATGTGGATGTTTTCACCGCTGACCGCAGCGGCGGCGCGAGCGCTGGATCGACCGGTAAAGACGATCCTGACGCGTGAGCAGATGTTCACGCTCGTGGGTCATCGACCTGCATTGATCCAACAACTTACCCTGGGAGCAAACCCGGACGGAACGTTGCAGGCCGTTAAGCATGACGTTCGGTCAACGGTGTCATTTTCGAAGCCGTTCGTTGAAGCCGCAGCCCACCGGACGTCGCGATTTTTATATAAGTCTCCTAACATCCAGGTCAGCCACACGTTGGTTCCGTGGGATGTGGGAGGCCCGACATTCATGCGGGCTCCAGGATGCGCTCCCGGAATGTTTGCTCTCGAATGCGCCATGGACGAGCTTGCCGTGAAGCTCCGCATTGATCCGATCGAATTGCGGACAAAGAATAATGCAGAGGTCTTTCCGGGAAAAAATGTGCCGTGGTCGTCCAAGAATCTGGTCGAGTGCTATCAACTTGGCGCCCAAAAGTTCGGATGGTCCAAGCGGAATCCGGAGCCAGGCGCCATCCGAGACGGCGACTGGTTGGTCGGGATGGGGATGGCCTCGGCCCTGTATCCGGCGCATCGGAGCCGAGCGTCGGTAAAGGTCAGGCTGCAAGCTGATGGAACCGCGCAGGTGTCGTCGGCGACTCAAGACCTGGGCACTGGAACCTGGACCGTACTGGCGATTGTTGGCGCTGATAGCCTGGGATTGCCCATTGAGAAGATTCGCCCGGAGTTGGGGGACTCTGCCTTGCCGCATGCGCCTACCTCCGGTGGGTCGACATCGGTCGCAAGTGTGACTCCGGCCGTTCAGCGGGCCACCGAGTCGGCGAAAAGGAAGCTCATACAGGTCGTCGTCCGGGACAAGAAATCGCCCTTTTTTGCTATGAGGCCTGAAGAGGTGGTTTATAGAGATGGGAAAATTGAGGGGGGCGGCATGAGCGCTGACTTCGGCTCGGTGCTCAACGCAATTGGACGGAGCGCGGTTGAAGCTGTCGAAACGGCCGAACCGGGCGAAGAGGAGGAGAGGTACGCCTTTCATTCTTTCGGGGCGCAATTTTGCGAACTGAAAGTGAATCGCTGGACCGGAGAAGTACGCCTGCAACGTATTACTTCGGTGATGGACATCGGGACAGTGGTCAATCTGAAGGCTGCACGCAGTCAGATTATCGGCGGAATCGTGTTCGGGCTCGGGATGGCTCTAATGGAGGGATCCGTGCTGGATGAGAAGACGGGCCGATATGGGAACGCCAACTTCGCAGACTATCTCGTGGCAGTAAATGCAGATGTTCCTGATATGGATGTCTATTTCATAGACAAGCCCGATACAATTTTCAATCCACTGGGCGCTCGTGGAATTGGGGAGATCGGAATCACCGGAATGCCTGCATCGATTGCAAACGCAGTCTACAATGCGACTGGAAAAAGGGTGCGCGATTTTCCTATACTGCCGGAAAAGTTGCTACCCGTGGGTTTGAATCAACCAGCGATTAGCATGGTGGAGTCTATCTGAACACATGGCCTGGAAAGAACTTGGACAAATCGTAACGGAGTCTCAACGCTCGGACGGGCCTTTCGCTCTCGCCACGCTGGTGAAGGCGGCGGGTTCAACCTACCGTCAACCGGGGGCTCGGATGCTAATCACGCAAGGAAAGCCGTATATCGGCAGGTTAAGCGCCGGTTGCATCGAAGAAGAAATAGTGGATCTCGCCCAGGCGGTGATTCTGAGTGGGAAACCAACCAGATGTTCGTTCGATTTACGGTCCCGGTTCGCGTGCGACGGGTCGATTCAAGTGCTGATTGAACGGCTGGTGAAGCCGAACCCGTTGTTGGATGGGCTGGCTCGGGTGCTGGATGATCGGCTGCCAATCGCAGTGTCGACAAATTATCGATTAACCGACCCGACGCCGGGTACCAGGCTGGTCACCGTTCCAGAGGCCGAACATGAAGAAGAGTTTGTTCAGGAAATTCTCGCGCCGATCCGATTGATCGTTTTCGGTGATTATTTCGATGCAGAAGCGGTTGCGCACTTGGGCAGCTACCTTGGATGGCAGGTGGAAATCGTCATGGAAGCGCACAAACTTCCAGCCGGGGATTTGCGTACCGCCTGCATCGTGATGTCGCATCATTTCGGTCGAGATATTGCAGCCTTGAAACAGGTATTCGCGGGAAATTACGGCTATGTGGGCTTGCTAGGTCCGCGTAAACGGAAGCAGTTGCTGATGAACCATATGATCGATGAGGGATACCCTCCCGATAACGTATCTGCTTTACACACGCCCGCCGGGTTAGATATCGGTTCTGAAAGCCCGGAAGAGATTGCAGTGGCCATCATTGCCGAAGTTCAGGCAGTGCTGACGGGTCGAACCGGAAGGTCATTGCGGGAGCGGGCTGCGCCGATCCACAGGTTGGAGGAACCGACATTTTGCAACGAACTGCCATAGTGGTTCTGGCGGCAGGTGGCTCAAGGCGACTGGGTCAGCCGAAGCAACTTTTATCAGTGCTCGGTGAACCGTTGCTCCGCCGGGTCGTTCGAATGGCTCTTGTGGTGGAACCGGATCATTTGGTGGTAGTCCTGGGCAGCAGCGCGTCCGACTGCCTGGCAGTGATCAAGGATTGCGGCGCGGACATTGTTTTTAACCCGTTTTGGGAATGTGGCTTAGGCGGCTCAATCAGGCTCGGAGTTGAACGCGCGGAAGAGGAGGGCGCAGACGCGGTTCTGCTTTTGTTGGCCGACCAGCCCTGGTTAGATTCGCAAGTGATCCGCAGATTTCTTGATCGAGCCAAGGGACAAACAGACCTGATCATCGCCGCCCGGTACCAGGGGGTCCTGGGCGCGCCGATGATGTTTGGCTCGGATTGGTTTCCGCAGCTGAAAAAACTGGAGGGCGACCACGGAGCTCGAAGTCTGGTTCCAAAGGAAACTGGGCGTGTCGAAGTGATCGATTGGTCCGAAGGAGCGATCGACGTTGATACGCCCGAGGATGCCACCAGCCTGCATCGCTCACAAATCTTCAGAGATTTGTGAGCGATGCAGGCTATGGCAGCCTGAAACGGGCTGTTAAAGGCAAATGATCGGATAAGTCCACCGTGCCTTCCTGAACCACCGCGTAATCTTCGATCGTCACTCTTGGCGCCGCGAAGAAGTAATCCAGGGTGCGTACCGGCAGACGGAAAGCGCCCACGCGCCGTGTGAAAGTGAAATAGTGCCGCATGTGTTCCCCGGTCGCGTCTGCGACGGTCGGAACGCCTTGGTATTGTTCATAGACTGAGCGGATCTCGGTCGGTTCGCGATGAATACCTCGGTCTTGAGGAGTCAGCCGAGCGGATTGGCCGGGTGGCAGCAGATTGAAGTCGCCACCGAGAATCCAGGCCATGTTCTGGTCGTCCAGCGTTTTCAATCGCCACAGCACCTTCTCAATTTGGCGTTCCATCACATCTGTGCCCTTGGGAAAGGCCTCCAAATGAGTATTCAACAACATGAGAGTTCGTCCGTTAGTGAGCGGAATTTCAACCTCTAGAACCGCACGCTTCAAACCGAACTCGCGTGCAAGCGGGTCCCCGGGCGTGCGAGGCAGTTGATGACGGCGCGCCTTCCCCAAGCGGTATCGCGAGAAGATAACGAGCTTCGTGCCGGCCGAACCCATTATCTTCAGGTGCGGCACGAATTTCGATTTCCAATAAAACGTCGAAACGTGATTTCGGATCTCGGCCGGCATAGCGCTACAAAGCAGTGCGACCTCATCCAGGTAATCGGTTCTGCGAGCGCCGCAATCAACTTCCTGAAACAAAACGAAATCCGGATTTGTTTCAGCAACGAATGCCGCGACCTTCGCTACAGTCGACTCTAGGTCGCTCCGGGCAACCAAGGTATCGGGACCGCCATCGTAAAAGAAATCGTACCCGCTTCCCGCTAGAAATTGCACATTGAAAGTAATGACTTTGACCGGCTGACTGGGCGAAAGCAGGGGTGCACCCTCGGTGTTGCTGACCTCCTCGGACTCAACCTGTGCGGGATGATAGTTGAGATACCTCGAAAGCAGAAAACCGCCCGCTACTGCTGCTCCAGCCACCCGGGCAGCAATCCTGAGCGAACTCCTCGCCATCGTGTCACCACCGGTTAAGAGGTCGTTGCACTCTGGATCTTGGTTGGGGCGCTAGATCAACGACCTTCGCGTGCGCCGCTTCGCCCGGACCGGGTACAACGGTTTCGACCTCAGCTCCCCGCTTTTTAACCAGCTTTGCCGCGATGGTAAAGCACATGGTCCGATAAGGATTCGAACCATCATCTACAAAGACGACTTTCTTGCCACGCAGGTCTTTTCTGCCCCTTACTCTCTGACCGATGCCGAGATTCTCGAGCATCGATTCGGCGTGTATTTGCGCTCGTTTCCAAGACATAGCAACAGGGGAGGGAACATAGGAGGCATCGGACAGATTAGCGAGGCAAAATTTCGGGCTCACGGCCGGGAGGGCCGTGGAACTTCGAAATGGGAATTGCCTTTCGCATTGGACCTGGAGTCCAGGAACCACGCGACCAGAAAAACGCTCAGGATCTGGCTGAAAACGAGAAACATCGCGAGCGGTTTATGACTTTTACTGGGATCGATCACTGCTACGAGCAAAAGAGACAGGCAGATCTGGCAGCTAAAGACGGGGAGCATGTTGCGCCCGACGATGCTGAAGGGCCGGAGTAGAATCTCCCAGCGTTGCAATGCCGGGAGAAGTTTTGAGATGACCCAGGCTGTCACGAAAAAATTCATCACTCGCACCGGCCCGAGATGCCACTTATCCAAAATCCAGAGCTGCTTACCGGGATCGATCTGCATTGCTATGGTGTACCAGCGCAGCCCGAGGAAGGCGATCGCAAGGAGCAGTAGGAAAATTTCCGCCCGCAATGACAATTGAAGTACGGGCTGTTTTTCCTGCACGCTCTTACCGAAAATGAGTCCGCCAACCCAGAGTAGCTGCCAGGAAAGAAGATCGAATGGGCCGAGATTCAGGAAGGAGGCGTCCTTGAAGCTCGCGAGCAACATATCGCGGACGCGAAACTGGGAGATCACCCAGAGTCCGATACTGACGTACAGCACTCTTTTCCATCCCCATTGTTTCGCGGCCCAGAAGGCACAAGGCGTCAACAATGAGAAAAGGATATACATCGGCAAGATGTCCATCAACGGAGGTTGGAAAACCAAGGCTAGGCCCGCGAGGATAGCTGCTCCCGGGTTCTTGAAATACTGATCCAGCAGATTCTGGATCCCAGGAAATTCTGCCAGGAAAATGCCGCCGACAATAAACGCGAAAACGAGAGTCCCGATATGGGCGCGATAGATTCGGAACGCCCGCGAAACGGTCGCTGCACGGGCAGCCGGAAACCCGAGTTTCTCCGAACGACGCTGGAAAAGTAAACCC
>JAFAJU010000342.1 GCA_019236035.1 Verrucomicrobiota bacterium
AGACTACGCTCGGCCTGAGAATTCACGCGAGCGCGGTCATCATTACCACGGGGACGTTCATGCGAGGTCTGTTGCATGTCGGTCTGCAGAATCAGGCCGGGGGCCGCATGGGAGACGGCGTATCGACGCTGAGTGAGAACCTGCGCGAACTCGGCTTCGAAATTGGCCGGTTTAAGACCGGGACTCCCTGTCGGCTCAATTCGCGGTCGATCGATTTTAGCCGTTGCGAACGTCAGGACGGGGACGAGCCGCCTCCACGCTTTAGCTTTCGTCCGGAAGAGTTGAAAAAGGGTGCCAACGATTTTTTCACGCTGAACGAATTTAGGGGAGAACTGTTCCACGTGGAACAAATTCCGTGCTGGATCACCCATACGACAGCGCGCACCCACGAAATCATTCGGGCCAATCTGGACAAGTCGCCCATGTATTCCGGTCGAATCGAAGGAGTCGGCCCGCGCTATTGCCCCTCAATCGAGGATAAAGTGGTCAAGTTCGCCACAAAAGAACAACACCAGCTTTTCCTGGAACCTGAGGGACGGCATACCCGCGAATATTATGTCAACGGTCTGTCCACCAGTTTGCCCTTTGAGGTCCAGTATGAGTTTATCCATTCCATCCCCGGATTGGAGCACGCTGAAATCATTCGCTCAGGCTACGCCGTCGAATACGATTATTGTCCGCCCGTCCAGCTCCGTCCAACGCTCGAGACGCATAAGATCAGTGGCCTCTTTTTCGCCGGACAGATCAATGGAACCTCGGGTTACGAGGAAGCCGCAGCTCAAGGGCTTGTAGCCGGGATCAATGCAGGCCTCAAGATATTGGGTAAACCCCCGTTTTCCCTCAGTCGTTCCGAGGCGTACATCGGCGTTCTGATCGATGACTTGGTCACGCGAGGTACCCAGGAACCTTACCGGATGTTTACCAGTCGAGCCGAGTACCGGCTGCTGCTGCGTCAGGATAATGCAGATATCCGGCTCACCCCGAAAGCGTGGGAGTATGGGCTCGTTTCCGAATCGCAGCGGGCCGCCGCCCAGAAAAAGCTCGAGGCGATCGCCGCCGCCAAACAACTCGCTGCCAAAGTCCGCATAGAGCAGGTGCGCCTCGATCAATTGTTGCGCCGTCCGGACTTTAGCGTGGGACTTTTGCCGGCAGATTTGCTGCATGATTTCAGCTCGGCAGTCTGGGAGCAGGTGGAAACCGATTTCAAGTACGAGGGCTATATCCAGCGCCAGGAGGTTTCGATCGCGCGCGCGGAACGCGCGGAAGCAAAGAGCATTCCCGACCGGCTCGACTACGAAAACGTCCGCGGCCTGCGCGTTGAGGCTCGACAGAAATTCAGCAAAATTCGGCCCGCCACGCTCGGTCAGGCCGGTCGAATCAGCGGCATCACTCCGGCTGATATCGCCTTGCTCACGATCCATCTGGAGAAAGGCTAGGGGGAAAAACGCCGGGAACGCGCGAGAACGCCGGGAGCGCGCGAGAACGCCGAGAACGCCCGAGAACGCCGGGAACGCCCGAGAACGCCGGGAGCGCCGAGAACGCGCGAGAACGCCGGGAGCGCGCGAGAACGCCGGGAACCCCCGAGAACGCCGGGAACGCTTAAGCTCTAAACGGGCGGTGAAGGAGGAGGGAACGGCTTTTGGGGATCAATCTTACGCTTAGTGTTTCTCCGGGCCGTATTGCGAGAGGCTAGCAGGATCGCGAAGAGCTCATTGCCTTCGTTCAGTAGGTCAGTGACCTTTTGTGGCGCGATCATCCGCGTGTCGATGAGTAGTTCGATCCAGAAGTTAGACTCATCGATTTCTTCCAGAGCGATGCTGAGTTTATGGATAAACTCTGCCCGGGATCTCGAGCGTTGAGCTGCACGATAGTTCGCCGCTCCGGAAGAGGAGCAACTGGCGAGTTGGTACTGCACGACACGACCCTTAGGAGATTGAGGTATGTCGTCTAGGAGATTGAAAACCCGCACCGCGAACCTCTTAGTTCTTAACGAAATGGATATCACAACGTATTTATATAATGTTTTAATATAAAGTAAAGGAGAGTCTCTGTCTTGATGCCCGCTTCTTGTCCCGGCGTTCTCGGCACGCCCAGGCTGTTTCTCGGCGTTCGCGTGCGCTCTCGGCGTTCCCGAGCGTTCTCGGCGTCCCCGTGCGTTCTTGGCGCTCCCGGCGTTCTAGCGCGTTCTCGGCGTTCCCGAGCATTCTCGGCGTTCCCGTCGTTCCCGTTCGTTCTCGCGCGTTCTCGTGCGTTCTCGGCGTTTTCCCCGGTCACACTTTTCGCGGGGCGGTGCAGAATACCGCTTGACATTGGTTAGGTTCCTAATAATTAGGCTCATTAACCTATGCGCGGCCCGGTCACACTTCTCAAAGGATTGCCAAGATACGAGGTTTTCCTCGAGGAGGCGAAACATTTCCCAGGCCTCGATGCCTCGGCCTGTTACACTTTTCTTCAGCTCTTGCGGACCGGCGATGAATTGCTCGCCCTCGATGAACAGGTCCTGGCTTCGTATGGGACCCGGCACGGGCGATTCAATCTCTTGATGATGCTCATGAAATGCGCGAAGGGCGAAGCTACTCCGGCCGGGTTGGCCGACAAAACAGGTGTCACCCGCGCAACCATCTCCGGTTTGCTGGATGGATTGGAAAGGGATGGGCTCATCGAGCGGTGCCCCGACCCGGAAGACCGGCGCTTGATCCGGGTCAATCTTACGGACGCAGGCCAGAGCTTCCTCGACAAAATCCGGCCGGGCTATTGTCGCTGGTTTACGAGCATCGTCGAACCGCTCGACGAAGACGAGCGCCAACAACTTGTTTTTCTCCTGGAAAAAATTCGAACGCGTCTCAGTGAACTCGCTCAGGTGCGCGAGGTACAGAGCGCTTAAATTTAGTTTTACCTATGAAACGGAAGCCGTTCTGGAAATATCTACTCTTTTTCGTCGCAGTTCTCGGGCTGTTTCTTGCCGTCGTATTCGGCCTCGGGTTTGTCAAGTTCACGCAAATTCAGGGTTTCATTCAGTTGGCTAAATCGGGCGCGTTCGAGCCGCCGCCCACGGCCGTAACGACTGAAGTGGCCAAACAATCGGCATGGCGGCCAACGCTCGAGGCCGTTGGGAGCATTGCGGCCGTGAATGGCGTCACCGTCAGCACTGATCTGGCGGGTATCGTGCGGGAGATAGCTTTCGAATCCGGGAATAAAGTGCACTCTGGGGATTTGATTGTGCGCTTGGACACGACACAGGAAGAGGCGCAACTTCATCAGGCCGAGGCGCAACGGGATTTTGCCACCGTCACCCTGAAACGAGACAAAGACCTGGTGGAGAAACACGCGATCGCCCAATCCGACTATGATAACGCGGAGGCAAGTTACCGCCAGAGCCAGGCTTCGGTCGATCAATTCAAAGCCTTGATTGCGCGGAAGACATTGCGCGCCGCGTTCGATGGCGTGGCCGGAATTCGGCAAGTGAATCTTGGCCAATACCTGAAGGAAGGTGACCCGGTGGTGACGCTCCAATCATTCGATCCGATTTACGCCAACTTCATGCTGCCACAGCAGGATCTCAGTAAACTCGTCGTGGGCCAGTCGGTGACGCTGCGAGTCGATGCCTACGGCGACCGCTCATTCAATGGCGTCGTTACAGCGATCAACAGTTTAGTTGACCAGGCGACCCGGAATGTGCAGGTCCAGGCGACCTTGGCGAATCCTGACGCACTGCTTCGTCCCGGGATGTTTGCCAAGGTGAGCGTCTTAATGAGCGATATGAAGGATGTCATCGCGATTCCCGCCACGGCGATTCACTATGCGCCCTACGGGGATTCGATTTTTGTCGTCTCCGAGATGAAAGACCAAAAGGGGAAAGACTTCAAAGCGGTCAAGGAACAGTTTGTGAAGGTTGGTCAATCGCGCGGCGATATGATTTCCATAGTTTCTGGACTAAAACCGGGCGAAGAAGTAGTCACTTCGGGCGTGTTTCGACTGAAGAGCGGGGCTCATATAGTGGTCAACAACGCGATCAAACCTGAGAGTGAGCTGGCGCCAACCCCTTCAGATAGTTAGTTAGCTCTGGAGAAAACAGATGAGTTTCACAGATCTATTCATCAAGCGGCCTGTCGTCGCGACGGTCGTCAATCTGATTATCTTCATCGCCGGTTATCAGGCCATTCGAAGTATCAATGTGCGCCAGTATCCGCGGAGCGATCTCTCCGTGATCACTGTGACCACAACCTATTACGGCGCGGACGCGGATCTGGTACGAGGCTTTCTCACCACGCCGTTGGAACAGTCGATCGCCAGTGCGGACGGGATCGATTATATGGAGTCGGGGAGCCAAATGGGGACGAGCACAATTAATGTGCACCTGAAGCTTAACTACGATCCGAACGCCGCGCTCGCGCAAATCCAGACAAAAGTTGAGCAGGTTCGCAATCAACTGCCGCCGGCATCGCAGCTGCCCGTCCTCCAGATAACTTCGACGGACCAACAGTTCGCGTCGATGTACCTAAGCTTTTTCTCGAATGACCTGGATCGGAACCAGATCACCGACTACCTGACGCGAGTCGTTCAGCCGAAATTATCGGCCATTAGTGGAGTGCAGAGCGCGCAGATCTTCGGTGCACGGACGTTCGCGATGCGGATTTGGATGAAGCCCGACCGGATGGCGTCCCTGAACGTTTCACCGACCGACATTCAAAACGCTCTCCAGAGCAACAATTACCTTGCCGGGGTGGGTCAGACGAAAGGTTCCATGGTGGCCGTCAGCCTGGTCACAAACACGAACCTCGAGACCGCTGAAGAATTCAAACAGCTCGTAATCAAGCAGCAAAACGGGGCGATCGTACGACTCGAGGATGTGGCCGACATCGAGTTGGGCGCCGAGGATTACAACTCCGATGTTCGCTTCTCCGGAAAGACCGCCACGTTCATGGGTATTTTTGTTCTGCCCACGGCGAATACTTTGGATGTAATTAAGCGGGTGCGAGCCGCTCTGCCCGACATCGAGCGCGAGCTGCCGACCGGGATGCGTCAGGCCATTCCGTACGATTCGACGGAGTACATCCAGAACGCGATCGATGACGTGATTAAAACGCTTACGGAAACGGTCATGATCGTCATTATCGTGATCTTTCTTTTCATGGGATCCATCCGGTCGGTCTTGATTCCCGTGGTGGCGATTCCGTTGTCCCTGGTCGGCGCCTTCTTCTTGATGCTTATCTTCGGATTCACGTTGAACCTGCTTACCCTGCTCGCGATCGTCCTGGCGGTTGGGCTTGTGGTTGATGACGCCATCGTCGTGGTTGAAAACGTGGAACGGCATTTGCAGGAAGGGATGAAGCCTTTCGACGCGGCGATCAAGGGTGCTCGGGAATTGTTCGGACCGATCATTGCAATGACCATTAGCCTGGCGACCGTTTACGCGCCGATCGGTTTGCAGGGTGGATTAAGCGGGTCACTCTTTCGCGAATTCGCTTTCACCCTCTCGGGCGCTGTCGCCATTTCAGGAGTCGTCGCGCTGACCTTGTCGCCGATGATGTCTTCGAAGCTCCTGAAGAGAGGTATGACCGAGCGGGGACTGGCGGGATGGATCACCCGGCGATTCGAAGGATTGCGGACCAGTTATACGAAGACCTTGACTTGGTCGCTTGGCTATTGGCCGATCATCTGTATCATGGCGCTTTTAATCATCAGTTTGTCCGTGCCGTTTTATCTGATGTCGGCGAAGGAACCGGCGCCTCGAGAGGATCAGGGAGTCATCTTCGGAATCGTGCAGACTCCGCCGAACGCAACGCTGGAGCAGAACATGTTGTTCACCCAGCAAATGAACGATATTTACAAGAGCTTTCCTGAGACGGCCCAGACCTTCCAGGTCACTCTGGCGACCCAGGGATTTTCCGGCATGGTCGCGAAGCCATGGACCGAGCGCAAACGTACCATGGAAGAGGTCCTGGTTGACGTAAACCATAAACTGTCTCAGATCCCCGGAGTCCAAATTTTTGCGACCACACCGTCGCCGCTTCCCGGCGGAACCAATTTCCCGGTTGAGTTTGTTATCTCGTCGACCGCTGAGCCGAGGGAGATCAACGAGTTTGCTCAGCAACTGGTTGGAGCGGCTATGAAAAGCGGTAAATTCGTTTTTGCGGACAGCGACCTGAAATACGATTTACCAGAGGCCACGATCGTCTTTGACAGGGACAAGGTGGCGTCGATGGGTCTGAATCTAGCGCAGGTCGGCGGTGATCTGGCAACGTTGCTGGGTGGCGGATACACCAACTACTTCAGCATCCAGGGCCGCAGCTATAAAGTCATTCCGCAAGTGAAACGGATCAATCGATTGACTACAGATGATCTAAAGAACTTGTATGTGACCGGGCCCAATGGTCAGCCGGTTCAATTGTCGACGTTCGCGACCATTGAGACGACCACCCAACCGCGATCGCTGAATCGCTTCCAGCAGTTGAACTCTGCGACCGTCGAGGGATTGCCGAATAAATTCGCCGGTGCCACCCCGGATGACGCCCTGAAAGTGCTCGAACAGGAAGCCACCAAGATTCTGCCGAAAGGCTACACGATCGACTATACCGGTGAATCCCGACAGTTACGCAGGGAAGGGGATTCGTTTCTGACCACGCTCGCCTTGGCCGGGATTCTGATCTATCTAGTGCTCGCTGCTCAATTCGAGAGTTTCCGCGACCCGTTGATCATTCTGGCAGGCTCGGTGCCGCTTGGTTTGACCGGGGCGTTGGCTGTCACATTCCTCGGCAGGACGACGATTAACGCCTACAGCTACGTCGGGTTGGTCACGTTGGTGGGACTAGTCTGCAAGAACGGCATTTTGATCGTCGAATTTGCCAATAAGCTGCAAGAACGTGGTTTGGAAAAGTTTCGCGCAATCATTGAAGCGGCCGGGACACGGCTCCGGCCGATTCTGATGACCTCCGTCGCAACAGTGGCAGGTCATACACCCCTTATCCTGGCTCATGGTCCGGGTGCCGGCGCGCGAAACAGCATTGGTTGGGTCTTGGTGACCGGCATGATCATAGGTACGAGCTTCACGCTCTTTGTAGTGCCGGCGGTGTACATGTTTGTGGCGAGGAATCACACGAAAGACCGGCAGCGCCGCGGCGAATTGCCGCAATTGCAGGAAGAAAGAAAACTGCAGCCTGCGCTTGCCTAATGGTCCCGGATTGCATTTAACTGGCGCCGAAGTCGAGAGACTCGTTCTGCCGGAGCTCGGTTATAAAATTGAGCGTTTAATGAAGGGCAACGCTGGCCGATGCCAAAAGGGTGACTCGCCGTATAATGGAGCGGCGCGAAGCTCTATCGGCTGACAATACGAGCGTCTGGTAGGATTCAGAACGGCCAAATCTAATCAATTTGGCCGTTCGTTTTTTTCCAGCGACGGCCTGCTGCCCGAGCCTGCATCGCTGACAAATCTCTGAAGATTTGTCAGCGATGCAGGCTAAGGCCCCTTCTCTTTATCATCTGAGAACGGCAGCAACGGTTCTACCAGGTTCGTTGGCAGCGGGCGCACCCGTTCTACAACCTCGGCGTTTAGCCGTTTGCCCAGCTGATAGGCGTTCGACATCATTTCCAGCTTCGCGTCGAGATTGTCGATCAGATGTAGAGTTAAAGCTTCCGGAGTTTTGGGTTCGACGGGAGAACCGAACTGTTTCTCGCCATGATGCGATGCCACCAAATGAATCAAGTGCAGTCGAACCGATTCCGAATCCGGAGAGAGCAAATTCCAATCGGAGAAATCTGCGCTCTCCTTCAGCCTTTGCCAGAGCCGATTTACGAGCTCGACCCCGATGGAGACATGGCCGATGAGTTCGCCGCGGACGTCATAGGGCATCATAAAGCTGTCCTTCGGGAAACAGTTCTCCCAAAGTTTACCCGAGTCATGGAAAAGGGCACCGGCCAACAGGAGGTCTCGGTTCAGGTCGCGGTAAACTTTCGCTATGGCGTCACCGGACCGCATCATTTGCGCAACGTGCTCTACCAACCCGCCGCGTCTGGCGTGATGGTAGTTTCGTGCACCAGCCGATCGCCGCATGCGATCCCCGAATTCCTGGAGGAACACAAGGCACAGCTTACGGAGACGAGGATCACCAATGGATGCGGCGTATGATTCGATCGTTTCGTAGTCGCTCTTTTGTTTTTTCTGGACGTCAACGGGCCCGGCCAGGAGGTCAGCCTTTTCCGGGGCCGTCAGGAAGCGGATAGTCCAATTCCTGGCCTCCAATCCGAAAGATGGGCTGACTAAAAAGTCGCCCTGGATCTCAACGAAGTCGCCAGGATGCAGCTCAGAAGAAAATGCATAGGAAGGATGATCGTTCCAGACGCGCAACAAGAAACTAGACGTAGTGTCTCGTAGGAGAACCTCCAGATAAGGTTTTTGCTCCCGGGTTTGTTTCACAGTGACGCCATCGACCTGGGCATGCAAAGAGGCAGGAGGACGGTCTGCGGCCGGCTGCTGTTTCAAATCTTCTATCGTAGCCGGTAAATTAAACATTTTCCTGCGCGCGCCACTTCGGTACTAGAAAAGATCTGATAAATCGACAGCTGCATCAGAAAAGGCTCGGGGTGCGATCACTCCATGGGTGCGAGTTTCGCGCGTATATTTGTGCGCTCGAGCCCGCAGGTGATAAAGGTGCGCCGCTTTTCCGGCGGCATCGATGATCCAATATTCCTTGATGCCGCCTTTTTCGTAGGCGCTCAGCTTTTCGCCCGAATCATAGTCAAGCGTTGTGTCTGCAACCTCGACGATAAGGTAAATGTCTTCCGGTCCCGGGTGTCTGTCCTCGATCTTCCTTTTGTAAAGAACAAGATCCGGTTGTGGTTCATTCAGATCAGTAATGCGAACTGGCCTGCCTGGCCCAGTCCGGTAGCGCCCCTTCTCTGCGAGGACGAAGAGACCGGTGAGCTTATCGACGATTGTGGCGTGCCTTGGGCCAATTGGAGCCATACGGATGATTCGGCCATTGAGGAGTTCGACCCGTTCGGAGGGGGCAAGGACTCCGGCTTCAGCGAGCCTGTAATACTCGGCGATCGTGAATTTTCGCACCTCCGGTTCGAGAGCAGTGGCCATACGTCCGTTGTCGAAACTAATTTGCCGGTGCTTGCTTTCCAAAGCAAGCCTCCGGATGAGGAGCAGCTGGCGAGTTGATACTGCACAACACGACCCTTGATGCACACTTCTTGCCCCGGCGTTCCCGGCGTTCTCGGGCGCTCTCGGCGTTTTTCCCCGTCGGCGTTTCCTCCTTTGCACGCTGCCTCTTTTCGCTTTTCCTTCCTGGCGAAGCATGGACAAATACAACGTCGGTATCGTCGGATTGGGGTGGCCTGGTGAACGCCACGCGGAAGGAATCCTCGAAAGTGCGCTTGGGCACTTATATGCAGCTTGTGACCTCGATAAGGCTCGGCGCCAAAAATTTGCCGCAAAGTATTCGCCGGAAAAGGTCTTCAGCAGCTACGAAGAAATGCTGGCGGACGTTAAACTCGACGCGGTGGTGGTTAGTTTGCCTAACGCACTTCATTTCCCCGGGACATTGAAGGCGTTGCAGGCTGGAAAACATGTCTTGTGCGAAAAACCGCCGACGCTGAACGCAGAACAGATGCGGCAGTTGCACGCAGAGGCTGAGCAACGCGGGTTAGTTTACTTTTTTGGTCGCCAGATGCGTTTTTCGGGTGCAATGCAAGCTGCGCGTCGGGCGGTGGCCGAACGGCGGCTCGGCGAAATCTACTTCGCAAGAACGCTCTGGGTGCGATCACGAGGGACCCCCGGAGGAATCGACGGGTGGTTTACCGATCGTTCCAGAGCAGGAGGAGGAGCGTTGATCGATCTCGGAGTCCATGCGATTGACGCCGCCTGGTATTTAATGGGGAACCCCAAACCGAGAACTGTTTCAGCCCAGACCTACCAAAAGTTTCCTCAACTCGTGAAAACGCCTGTCTTTGACGTGGAAGACAGCGCCTACGGGATGATCCGGTTCGAGAATGGCGCCTCTGTCCTGTTTGAGGTTTCCTGGGCTGGAAATCTGACCGACGAGATTCCGCTCGGAAGAAAAGGTG